>JAYEOM010000040.1:0-17732 GCA_034722955.1 Campylobacterota bacterium | reverse complement strand
CGTTGAATATACACCACTTCCTTTCAAAATCTTACAAACCAAAGATCGAGAAACCCCAATAAACTTAGCAATCTTCGCTTGGGTATACCCATCTTTTAGTGCTGTTATTATGGCATTATCTCTCTTGGCATTGATTGACCTTTTTGCTTTTTTGTAGTATAGCATAAAAAAAGTGTATATTCAACGCCTGACCCGTAGTGTGTAGTGTAGGAAGATTTAAATCGTGGTATGTCAAGGATGAAGCTTACCTCTATACCCTCTCGTGCTATATAGAACAAAACCCACTTAAAGCCAATATTGTAAAAGATTTAGCAGACTACCCATACAGTTCGTATCATCACTTTCTAAACTACAAAGAGATACCAGAGTGTTTAAAAAACTCGTGGGTGGTGCAAAACTATAAAGAAGATGTCCGACCGAAGGAACAAATACCCTTGGGGTACAAAGAGGCGATAGAACTATTTTTGACTAACCCTGTAGACAGAGTACAACTACAAGAACTTAGAGAGGCATCTTCCCTGCTAGAAGCACCCAATATTGATACACGACCAAAGGTAGAAGAGTTAGAAAAGTTATTTCAAGACATAAAGGATATGAAAGAGCGAAACAGAATAATATTAGATGCTACTGCACAAGGCTACTCTCAGCATATGATTGCCAAAGTATTGGGTATATCGCAACCTGCTGTGTTTGGGGTGATAAAGAGGAGTAGGGAGTGAGTTATCGTTATCACCTGAACACGTAAATATAAGCAATCATCTTATATTGTTACCCCTCTACTTCTCTACTTAGGAACTTTCCAACTCTCTCTTGATACGCTTCAGAGATATTTTCCTCTCTCCATAGATAGAACTTTCTAGTTTTTCTATAGTGGATCTGTAGTCTCTGCTCTCAGTTGCTATGAGTAGAGCCAAGAGCTCTTTGGGATCATCTATCGATTTTATCTGATCTCTTATGGTCTCTTGAGGTAACTCTTCTTTTGGTTTGGCTCTCCAGTTGATACTTTTAGCACTCAAGAAACCAGCGATAAAGACAATCATATACCCCAGTAGAGTTGTCAACCAACCCCAATCCGTATAGAGAGGTGGCGGAGAGTCTATCTTGTCGATCATACTGCCTGGATCTGGTTTGGTTATCTCAAAGTGCTGCTTTGGGATGATCAACTCATAAGATTTTTCACTCTTTGGATCAAAGGCATTTATCTTTATGCTAGCAAGATCAAAGCTCTCCTTGGCACTGAGTGCTATAGGGTAGGTGAGAGTACTCTTTGTGCCTTTTTGGCTTCTTGTGGAGTGGATGGTGGGTTTCTCCATAAAGCGTCTATACTGATCTCCCTCCGGTATGATGTTTGGCAGTATGGAGGTATACCCTTCTCCCTTGATAGATATACTCAAGTGGATAGGCTCATAGACTTTTGCCGTATGGCTCTTGATGGTAGTGGTGAGATCGAAATCACCCACTAGAGCAGTATTCTTTGGGAGTGCTTTGACCTTGAGCTTGATCGGCTTGAGCTTGATAGGGATATCCGTTTTGTTGAGTCCCCTGATATTGTCTCTATCTCCAGAGAAGCTGAAAGCTACCTTCTCGTCAGTTGTGACCATCTGTGTCAGATCAAAGTCGATAGTGACATCACCGGAACGGAGAGGATAGATGAGATACAGATAGTGTACTTTCGTAGCATGATAAGCATCCTCCTCTTTGATGTTAAGACGGTAAAACTCATAATCCCTGCTCTCTTTGATATCAAATTTGAAAAGCATTACTTGAGTAGAGTCAGTCTGCTCAAGATCGAGAGTCAATACTACAGCCTCCTTGATATATGGGTTGCTTTTGTTTAGTGTAAATTTAGAGGTAAAGCCACCAGCGTAGAGTACTGAACTAGTTAGTAGTATGATAGTGAGTTTTATCATTATCTTACCAAGGCTGTTTTTCATGAATATATCCTTTGTTTATCAGATCATATACTTTTGAGCCGAGAGGCTGCTTTTTGCTGACCCCCTCTGTGATGGCTCTGATCTCCTCTTTGGTTTTGGAACTCTTTTGGCTGCCGCCACCACTACCGGAACTCTGCTGCTCTTCACTCCTCTTGCCATCCTCTTTTTGCTCTTGGCTACTACTAGAGCTGTTGCTTTTAGATTTTGGTTGTGCCATATTTAGCCTTGAGAGTTTTTTGCTCTTTAGTATCATGATGAGATCCAAGTTATATAGAGCATCACTATCTTCTCCAAACTGCAGAGCTTTGATATAGTAGCTCCTTGCCTTCTCATATCTCTCCTGTTTAGCATAACAGTTTGCAATATTGTAGTAAAGTATCTGTTTGGTTGCTAGTGAGGTGGAGTCTATAGATCGGTATATCGTTAGTGCTTTTTTGTAGTATGCCTGCTTATAGTAGCTACCTGCGAGTGCCATTTGGCTCTGAAGAGAAGCGTGTGCGATATTGGCTATACTCTGTTGGGTAGCATTGAAGTCACCATCTCTGTAGTATCTATAGGCTTGATGCAGTGAGTATCTCTCAAATATAGAGGCGGAAGATTGTGTCCCCCATAGCAGAGAGAGCAGTATCAATAGTCTGACCGCTCGTGTATGAAGTATCAAAAAAAGCAGAGTAGCCAAAAGCAGGGGAAACTGATAGAGTTCTGTGTAGCCCTGTTGGGTTTTTTTCACGACACTCTTCTGTAGCTGTTGTGCATCTAAACTCTCCTGTAGTGCTTTTGCTGTATCCTCCGGAGTTGATATAGGGGCAAGATAGGTACCACTGTTTTGCCTTGAGAGTATCTCCAGCATAGGGTTGATACGGGAGATGACAAGGTCACCTTTGCTGTTCTTGAGGAGGGTGCCATCTCTATTTTTGATCGTGACACCCTGCCTGCTCCCTAGAGCTAAAATAGTCAGAGAGATAGATGACTCTCGGATGATATCATTAAGCATAGAGATATCACTCTCATCTCCTCCATCAGTGATCAGAAGCAGATTTTTCTCTGGCATGTTCAGCGCAGATATCCTCTTGAAGAGTTTCTCCAGAGATGTACCCTGAGTCAATATGTTATCTAGATTGAGTGTCTCTAGTGCTATAGAGATAAGTTGATGATCTGTAGTAGGTGGAGATAGGAGTAGAGGATTGGTAGTAAAAGCTATGAGTGTGACACTGTCTGCGGTATTGGAGCTTAGAAGAGCATTGATAGCCTCTTTGGCATAAGTATAACGATCAGGTTTTATATCCTCTGCTCTCATAGAGTAGGAGATATCTATAGCTATGATAATATCTCTACCCTCTATCTCTATCTCTTGGGGCTTTTGATCCAAGATGGGTCGGGTAAGTGCTAGAGTAACAAGCATTAAAATAGTGAGGTGGGCAGTATCTACCAATCGTTTGGGACGATGATAATATAAAACAAATATAGGTATAAGCAGCCAGAAAAATTGTGGATATAGTAGACTCATACACTGCTCCTTCGCTGTAACATGACCCAGAAAAACAGAAGCCCAAAAGCTAACAAAAGCGGATAGTAAAATAGCATATATCGGTTGAGAAAATTTTCACTGCGTATCGGGCTTGGTTCGAGTGAATCTATATCTCTATAGATTTTTTTTAACCCTTCTGCCGAGTTGGCTGCATAGGATTTGCCACCACTCTCTCTAGCTATGGTCTCTAGCAGTGCTCTATCATAGTCGTTAGATTTGCCTATACCGATAGTATAGATCTTGATGCCCTCTTTTTTGGCTCTATCTACAGCCATACTGGGTGCACTCACTCCTGCATTGTGATAACCGTCTGTTAGTAGGATAATAGCTCTTTTTTCTGCACTGCCAAAAGAGAGAGTATGGATAGACTGCATGATGGCATCACCTATAGCTGTACTCTCCCCTGCTACACCTACTGCCGTCATATCCAGCATATAAGAGAGAGATCCTAGATCATAAGTGAGTGCAGATGCAGTATAGGCAAAGGTACCAAATATAACTACACCCATATTATCATCGAGCCGCTTACCAATGAACTCTTTGGAGAGTTCCAGTGAGATCTCATACCTGCTTTTGAAGCGATCCTCTGCATCAAATCCACTCTCTGCCATCGAACCGCTAGCATCTATAGCAAGGATGAGATCTCGCCCTTTTTTATGACTGCTTGAAGATGGATCATAGATGTATGGCATAGCTAGAGCGATAACCATCAGTGTAAAGAGTACTATCTTGAGTAGAGAGTCAAGAGTCAAAACAGACTCTCTCTCCATCCACTCTAGTTTTGGAAAATAAAATCTCCTGCTATGTTCTCTGCACCACAATAGGCATGGGATAAGCAGTAGCAGTATCAGGAAGTATGGAGATGCAAATGTAAAGTTCATAGAGCAATTTTAGCATATCTTGCTTCAGTAACCAAAGCCTCCAACAGTCACAAACAGTTTATAAAAATATTTTTTAGATATAATTATAGCCAAAATAAATAGTTGAATGGAAACCAATGATAACACCCCAACGACTTACTCATCTCAAGCAACTTGAAGCTGAATCTATCTATATCCTTCGTGAAGTTGCGGCGGAGTTTAGCAATCCAGTGATGATGTACTCTGTAGGCAAGGACTCCTCTGTGATGTTACATCTGGCTATGAAGGCATTTGCTCCTAGCAAACTCCCTTTTCCTCTCTTGCATGTCGATACGCTATGGAAATTTAGAGAGATGATAGAGTTCCGCGATCAGAGAGTGAAGGATCTTGGCTTTGACCTTATTGTTCACTCCAACCCTGAAGGGATCGAGATGGATATTTCACCTTTTGAACATGGCAGTAAAATCCATACAGACATCATGAAGACTGAAGCCCTAAAGCAGGCTCTCAACAAGGGAGGCTATGATGCTATCATTGGCGGAGCTCGCAGAGATGAAGAGAAGTCTAGGGCAAAAGAGAGGATATTCTCATTTCGAGACAAACATCACCATTGGGATCCCAAAAACCAGCGTCCTGAGCTATGGAGTGTCTACAATACTGCCATCCAAAAAGGTGAAAGTGTTCGTGTCTTTCCTATCTCTAACTGGACAGAGCTTGATATATGGCAGTATATATATCTGGAGGAGATCCCTATACCTTCACTCTACCTCGCCAAGGAGCGTCCTGTGGTTGAGTATGAGGGTACCAAGGTGATGGTAGATGATGACCGTGTACCCAAAGAGCTTCTCAAGACAGCCAAAAATGAGATGGTACGCTTCAGAACCCTAGGATGTTATCCTCTGACAGGTGCCATTAACTCTACGGCATCCACACTGCCTGAGATCATCAAAGAGATGCTTCTATCCACAAGTAGTGAACGAGAGGGTCGTCTGATAGATAAAGATCAAGAGGGTGCTATGGAACTCAAAAAAATAGAGGGATATTTTTAATGGATATTATAAACTACCTAAAAGAGCATGAAAATAAAGATATGCTCCGCTTCCTCACCTGCGGATCTGTGGATGATGGCAAAAGTACACTCATAGGCAGGATGTTGTATGACTCCAAGATGATCTTTGATGATCAACTTGCAGCTGCCGAGAGTGAGAGCAAAAAATATGGAACCACCGGTGAAAAGATCGATATGGCACTTCTAGTCGATGGTCTTCAGAGTGAACGAGAGCAGGGTATTACGATAGATGTTGCATACCGTTTTTTTGCTACAGAAAATCGTAAATTTATCATTGCAGATACACCAGGTCATGAGCAGTATACTCGCAATATGGTGACAGGTGCATCTACAGCTGATGTAGCTATCATACTCATAGATGCCAGAAAAGGGATCTTGACCCAAACGCGTCGTCATAGCTTTATAGTATCTCTTTTGGGTATTGAACATATTATCGTAGCTATCAACAAGATGGATCTTGTGGACTTTGACGAAAAGATCTATGATGATATCTCCAAATCTTACGGAGAGTTATCGGAGGAGTTGGGCATCAAGAACTGCTATTATATCCCCGTGAGTGCCTTGGATGGTGACAATGTTGTAGAGAGAAGCACTCATACACCTTGGTACTCTGGCGAACCTCTGCTTACCATGCTCGACAGTATGGATGTGAGCAAGGAGGAGAGAGAAGAGAGCTTTAGATTTCCTGTGCAGTATGTCAATCGCCCAAATCTGGACTTTAGAGGTTTTTGCGGTACGATTGCTGCAGGCTCCATCAAGGTTGGTGATTTAGTCACAGTATTACCATCAGGCAAGACAACAAAGGTCAAAAGTATCATCAATGCAGGTGACACAACAGAAGCAGACCGAAATGCCACTACCGATGAAGCTTACGCTCCTATGGCAATCACCATAACGACAGAAGATGAGGTAGATATCTCTAGGGGTGATATGATCGTTCATGCCGACAAGTTGCCTAGGATATCCAATAGCCTCAAGGTTATGATAGTCTGGATGGATGAGAAACCTATGATAGTTGGTCGCACCTATGATATAAAACGAGCAACTTCAGTGGTAAACGGTCACTTTGAGCATATCAACTACAAGGTTGATGTCAATACATATAAGAGGACACAAGTAGATAGACTTCAGTTAAATGATATCGCATCTTGTAGAATGATGATTACGCGTCCTATCGCAGCTGATGCATATAAGAGCAATAGATTAACCGGAAGTTTTATCGTAGTGGATCGTATCAGCAATGATACAGTAGGAGCAGGCATGATAGTCGATGTGAGTGCTAGAGAGCAGGATAAGGTGTCGATCAAACATAGAGAGTATAGCCAAGCAGAAGTAGAACTCAATGCTTTCATCCGAAAGAATTTTCCAGAGTGGAACTGTAAAGCAGTCTGATGTATAGAGAAACCAATCAACGCTCCATAGTGAAGGGAATCAGCTGGCGTATAGTAGCTACTACTACAACTATCATAATTGTCTATTTTTTCTTTGGGAGGTTAGATCTAGCGATTGCTGCGGGTCTAATAGAGACGGTACTAAAGGTAGGGCTATACTGGGCACATGAGAGAGCATGGTTCAAGATACGCTGGGGAAAAGAGAAGATAGAGCCATTTAATCTCTGGTTTACCGGCTTGCCTCTTTCCGGTAAGACAACGATCGCAGACAGAGTCTACGAAGAGCTAGAAAAACTTCAGATTCCTATAGAGAGACTGGATTCAAAAGATATCCGTGATCTTATACCAGATATAGGATTTAGCAGAGAGGATCGAAACCGTCATATGCATCGTATAGGTTTTTTAATTCAAAAATTGCAAAATAATGCCATATCTACTGTGGCATCTTTCGTCTCTCCATACCGGGAATCCCGCAAAGCTATCCGTGAAATGGTAAAAAACAATATCGTTGTATATGTTAAAGCAGATATAGAGAGTTGTAAAAAACGAGACTATAAAGGTGTCTATGCCAAGGCACTAAGCGGAGAACTCCAACACTTTTCCGGTATCAATGATATCTATGAAGAGCCCCAATATGCTGAGATTACAATCGATACTGATACTATGAGTGTCGATGAGGCAACAGCTCTTATAGTTAAATATGTAAAGAGACACTATGTTAAATAAAATATTTTTTATTTAACATAGTGGGGGAGATATAGAGATGTTTATGTTGTATCTATCGCTACTGTTTGTATCGCTACTGTTGATATACTTTAGCTACAGGATCTCTACACAGAGAGCTATATGGATATCAACTCTACTAGTCGTGATCGTACTCTCCTTTCTGATTAATGCTTATACAAAATACTACAGCTATAAGGATATAACATACAGAGATATGCCATTGACAAAAGATCTATTTCACTACTTTTTAAGAGAGGAGTTGCATGGTGAATATATCAAATTCACAGCACCTAAACTTCAAAAAGATAGTAATTTAGAGAGTTTTTATATCTGGATAGATCAAAAAGAGTTAAATATTTTAAATGCAGATTTGCCATCTAGCGGTTTTGAAGAGTATGTAGATGCGAGATTGAAGATCGGTGATGGTGTCAGCAAAAAAATCAAGATACGATATAGAGGCGGAAGTGCTTGGAATTGGAGATATGATAACAAATCTCTCAAAATAAAATTTGGTGATAATAACTCCTACAATATGATGAAAACATTGAATTTTACCAAGTTATACTCTCTAGATATGTTGATAGAGCCAATTACTCAAAAAGTAGCTGGAAGGGTTGGTGCTTTAGCTCCGGATGTAAAAACTGTAAGAGTTTTTCTCAATGGTAAATATGCAGGTTTATATCTATATCTAGATCAGACAGATGAATCTTTTCTAAGAAAAATCGTCTTATGCCTGGAAGTATCTATGATGGTGATTATGATTTGAGCAAAAAATGGTCAGATTATATGGGTGCAGACGGTGTGGCAAAATTGTGGTACGAGAGTGATCTATGGGATAAAAAAGCATCGCGAAATGCAGAGCAGAGAGCAAACAGAGAAGATATAGACCTCTTGATCGAAGCTGTAAATAGCTATGACAGTAGTGAATTTTTCAATTTTGCAGATACCTATTTTAGTGATCAATATTATACTTATCTGGCGTTAGATGTACTATGGGGTACCCATCATCATGACTATTTTCATAATCACAAAATATATTTTGATCCATACAAAGGTAAATTTACTCCAATATCCTGGGATATCCGCTTCTGGAGATCTGATAAAAACAAAGATAACTCATACTACCCTCTCATAGAGCAAATCTCATTAAATCCACAGCTGGAATTTAAGCGAGACAAGGAGCTCTTTAGACTATTGCAAATCATAGATATAGAGTATATCAATACTCTTATGAGTCAAGAGAAAGAGAAGTTTATGGACTCTTTTTTAGAGGATAACAAGAGACGAAAAATCACTATAAATCAAAAGTTATTTCCTTGGGGAGAGACCCTCAACCCTCCTCAATTGATAGTCGCAAGCGAAAAAGATATAGATAATATTTTCAGTCACTACTCTAATAATTTGAAAACAAGATTGAACTATCTCAAGAGTATGCTTGATGATGCAGTAGTCAAGTACACTATAGAAAAAGATCATCAAAATATCAAAATACTCTTTTCGGTTGATGGTAACTCGCCAGTAAAAATAGATTCTAAAAATATCAAAGATGCTATTTTGTATCCGGGACGCAGAGTCGTCGATGGCAATGCACTAAATCTTGATCTCTCAGGATATGGAAAAACAAAAGTTGTAACCACGCCAAGATTTTATACATTTTCTACTCCTATTGCTGATTTTGATAGTAGTCTGTTGCTTGGGGGAGTCAATGCAGTTACAGGTAAAAAGGTAAAGTTTTCCAAGGTAGAGAGCTTTGATGTCAAACCATCAACACCTACAGAGTTAAGCAGACTCTCTACATCTACCGATAAAATAGTAAAGCTAGAGGGTACTATTGAGGTAGATGAAACATTGGTGTATGATAAGTATACAACAGTTACGATAGCAACAGGTACAACATTTGTAATAGATGCCAATAGATCTATCTATTTTTATGGCAAAGTAGAAGCAGTCGGAACAGAAGATCACCCTATAAAATTTGTAGCAAAAGATCCTAAAAAACCATGGGGATTGGTAGCAGTGCAGGGAGAAGCAGCTACAGGTAGCAGATTTGAGTATTGTGAATTTGAAAATGGCTCAATAGATACTAGAAATATGATACACTACACTTCACAATTCAACATCCACGATATGGGTTGGTTTGAAGTCCGTCACTGTAAAATAGGTCAAAATTTCTTGGGTGATGATGCTATGCATATAGCTTATGCCAAAGGTATAGTTGATAGTTGTGAGTTTATAGATGCGAGAAGCGATGGACTTGATATCGATATATCTGATGTCAACATAACAAACAATATTTTTATCAATAGCGGAAATGATGGTTTGGATATAATGACTACAACGATGAGTGCTTCAGATAATATCTTTATAGATATGGGAGATAAAGGTATCTCTGTTGGTGAGTGGTCAGAAGCAAACATAACAGATACACTTTTTTTGAGGACAGTAATAGGGGTTGAGATCAAAGACAAGTCAAAGGTAAATGCAGACAATCTTATATTTGTGGATACCAAAAGTATAGCCATAAATCTCTACAATAAAAACAGTCGCTATGATCAGGGTGGGTCTTTAGAAGCCAAGAGTATATATCTGTTAGGCAATAGAGAAGTAAAAGCGGATAAGCTATCACTGTACAAGATCGAAAAGAGAGTAGACAATATCATACCTAATCTTGAACAGTATGGTTGGTATAAAAATCTTCAAAATAGTACCTATAGAGATTTGGTAGATAAGATTAAGGTAAAATATGCTCAATAAAAACTATTTGCCAAGTTTGGGATTTGTTATTTTGTCTACTACGGTGCTAAGTAGTACTCTGCTTCTGCTCTGGGCATTGAGTCCTTTGAGCTATGAGAAAGCACTTGCTCACGAAAGGTCTGGACATCTTGCATTTAAAAACGGTGATCTTGAGAGTGCATATGACTCTTTTCTATCTTCTGCCAAGATAGATGATGACAACATAACAAGAGGCAGAAGGTATCGTTATGTAGCTACCTCTCTAATGGCAGCAGGCAAAGATAGTGAAGCGATAAAATATTATAAAAAAGCCATTATCCTTAATGCAAATGATGAAGTTTCATTGAGAGAGTATAAGAGGTTAGAGAGCCATGAGTAATCTACAAGTTAAACGAAATGAACTTAAATACTATATTTCAAATTTAGAGTATCAAGTACTATCAAAGAAACTTACGCAAGTGCTTAGCCCAGATTCGTACAGTATACCAGGCAAAGGTTATTTTATCCGTAGTCTCTATTTTGATTCGCACGATGATGAGTCTCTATATGATAAGCAGTCTGGCGAAATGTTTCGTGCAAAATATAGGATGAGAATCTATGATACCAAATCAGATATAGTCAAATTTGAGATTAAAAATAAAGCAAATAATCAAATCTTTAAAGAGACAGCTACTATATCAAAGGAGAGTGCATACAAAATCATAGATGGAGATTATGGAGAGCTTTTAACCTACAGTAATCCTATCTTAAATAAGATTTTTAAGGTTTTTACAGCAAAACAGTATAAACCAAAGGTTATTATAGATTATACTAGAGATGCATTTATGTTTGACTTTTTCAATCTTAGAATAACATTTGATAAAGATCTGCACTCTTGCAATACAGATTATGATATATTTAGTGATAATTTACATACAATACCGGTAATATTAGAGGGGAAGCAGATAATGGAGATAAAATATGAGACAGTTCTGCCTGAGTTCATACATAGAGTACTACAGTTGGACGCAGCAGAGAGAATGGCGATAAGCAAATATACACTAGGAAGAAGATTTTTCAAAATTGAACAGTGGGAGGATAATTAGTCATGCAGGAACAGTTAAACTATAGTGATATATTCAATAAGAGCTTTGTTGCGATGCAGAGTGGGATGGAGCGTTTTAGTGCCATAGAGATCTTGATAAACCTTGGAGTATCATTTGCCATAGGGATGTTTATCTTTTATGTTTATAAAAAGACATTTCAAGGAGTACTTTACCAAAGAAGCTTCAATGTTTCACTAGTAGCGATTACTATGGTTATCACACTTATCATCATGACTATCAGTGGCAACTTGGTACTTTCACTTGGTATGGTAGGTGCACTCTCTATTGTGCGTTTTCGTACTCCTATCAAAGATCCTGTGGATTTGGTATTTATCTTTTGGGCTATTACCGTAGGTATCGCAAATGGGGTATCGTATTTCAATATCTCTATCATAGGTTCTGTAGTTATCACAATAGTTCTACTCTTTATGACTCGCAAGCCAGAGGAGGAGCAACCCTATCTGCTAGTACCAACAACCTCTAGTGCAGAATCTACAGTGAAAGAGATCAGAAAATCAGTCGAAAGATTTATGCTGAAGTCTAAAACCATCACACCTCAATATGAAGAGGTAACTGCAGAGGTACGACTCAAAGATAATGATACTTCATTTATGAATAAGTTGCACAAAGATGATAAGATACTAAAAGCAACACTTATTACTTACTCTGGTGATTTGGCTCAAGTATGAAGATACTATTTTTACTTATTGCTACTCTCTATTTTATGATGGCTAATGAGATAGATCTGGTACCTAGCGGAGAGTACAAGATACTCTCCAATATCCATCTAGTAGATGATATACCATACAAGAGGAGTCTCTATAGTGCTCTCATAGAGATACCTGCGGGTACAACCGACAAGTGGGAAGTAAACCATAAAACAGGTCATCTTGAGTGGGAGTTCAGAGACAACCATCCAAGAAGTGTTAACTATTTGGGTTATCCTGGGAATTATGGCTTTATACCACAAACTATTTTAGACAAAGATGATGGCGGAGATGGCGATCCGCTGGATATCATAGTTCTAGGTTCTGCCGTAGAGAGAGGATCAGTCCAAAAGGTAAAAATCTTAGGTGCCATCAAGCTCTTAGACAGTGGTGAACAGGATGATAAGATCATTGCAGTTCCACTGAATAGCCCATTTTCAAGAGTAGATAGCTTGGGAGAGATGATGATAGAGTTTCCAGGGGTTATAGAGATAGTACGCTATTGGTTTGAGGGGTACAAAGGTAACAAGATGCACTTTATGGGCTATATGAGTAGCAATAAAGCAGAAGAGTTGATAGCCAAAGCACATAAAAGCTGGGGTAGAGATAGAGATGATCGCTAGAGTTTGGCTCCTTGCCTTTTGGCTTCTATTGGCAAATAGTGCAAATGCTACTTCGCATCATCTCTATGTGGTGGAGAGATCTTTTGAGAGTGTCCAACAAAGTATAAAAGAGTATTTCGCAACCAAGAGCTACAGAGTTGAGGATAGAGAGGATAAGATCTTTGAGATATATTTTGATCTTCCGGAGCTCTCATATTTGAAAAGAGATGGGTTTATTCGCTACAGGGCGGTTGAGTATCTTACCAAAAAGAGGAAGAGAGTGAGGTATCGTGAAAAGATAGAGTACTCATCTGATAGTAATGTTACTTACCATTTCCCTGTGAAACACTACAATAGTGTCAAGACATTTGAAGAGAAGCATCAGCTTCTTAGTCTGGTCAAGAGAAGAGAGCGGCAATCTTTTTTGGATAGATTGAAGCAGGATGGCTTAGAGTACCCTATGAGACTCAAAGAGATAGTCCAAGTATCAAAGCTGGTAGAGACCTATGAGATATCATCCGATACCACCAGAGTAGGAAGTGTCAGTATCAACAAAATGGAAGCTTCAGCTTTTGGTATTACAACAAGTTTTCTAATGGTAGATATAGTCTCCAAAGCAGATCAGAGCATCATAGATGATCTTAGTGAAGCTATTGGCACTAAAGATACTAAAGCTATCGATAGTGAATATAGCTTAGTATTTGAGCAGATGGAAAGAGATATAAATCTATTTTACTGGATACTTAGATATCCATATCTTCTAAATCTACTCTATGCAGTTGCTCTTGGTATAGTAGGTATATTGATAATATTTGTACTATTTAGACGAAGACTACTCTCTTCAAAAGTAGATTGATTTTCAACAAAAGGGTATACTATTTTAGACAAAAATATAGTTTGGCATGACCATCAAGTCACAAAAGATGATCGTGCAGTTATAAAAAAACAAAAGCCGTGTATCATCTGGTTTACAGGCTTGAGCGGTTCAGGCAAATCGACTATTGCCAATGCTGTAGAGAGTAGACTAATCTCTATGGGTAGACACACTTATCTTCTCGATGGTGACAATATCCGTATGGGACTCAATAGCGGACTTGGTTTCTCAGATGAAGATAGAGTGGAAAATATTCGTCGTATTGGAGAGGTATCAAAACTCTTTGTTGATGCCGGAGTGATTGTATTGAGTGCATTTATCTCACCATTTCAAAGAGAGAGAGATGCAGTGAGGGCTCTGGTGGGAGAGAGTGAATTCATCGAAGTATATATTGATACTCCACTGGAGACTTGTGAGAGTAGAGACCCAAAGGGCTTGTATCAAAAAGCAAGAGCGGGCGAAATCCCAAATTTTACAGGAGTCTCATCTCCATACGAATCACCGGTAGAGCCAGAGATACACTCTGTCAATGATGGAGTGAGTATAGATGAGGTTGCAGATCAGATTGTAAACTATTTAGAGGAGAGAGGATATTTGGATGTTTGATAAGATTGATATAGATACTATTACAGATATAGCACAGAGTGCCGGTGATGCGATCATGGAGATATATGATAGAGATTTTAGAGTTGAGTACAAAGAGGATAGCTCACCTTTGACAGAAGCAGATATAAAGTCAAATGAGATCATCTGTAGTGCACTGGAGGCTGCTTATCCTGAGATACCTATACTCTCAGAGGAGAATAGAGAAATTCCTTATCCAGAGAGAGAAGATTGGGAGTACTATTGGTGCATTGACCCGATAGATGGCACCAAGGAGTTTGTCAAAAGAAATGGAGAGTTTACAGTAAATATAGCACTTATACATAGAGATACTCCAGTGCTAGGTGTTGTTTATGCCCCAGTACTAGGTGATATGTACAGGGCAAAAAGAGGAGAGGGTGCTTTTAAAAATGGGCAACTACTGCCACTAGAGATCAATGCAACTCCTGATGAGTACCTAAGAGTAGTAGCTTCCAAGTCTCACCTATCTGAGGAGACACAAGCTTTTATCGATCAGTTGGCAAAGGAGACCAACTCTATCGAGCAAGTATCCAAGGGCTCTTCTCTGAAGCTAGTCATGATAGCCGAAGGTGATGCAGATATCTATCCAAGAATGGCACCGACTATGGAGTGGGATACAGCTGCTGCGGATGCGATTGTTCGGGAGAGTGGCAAGATGAGTTATCAGTATGACCAAAAGATAGCCAAGAGAGATCAAAAACCATTGGTGTACAATAAAAGGAGTCTTCTCAACCCCTGGTTTATCGTAAAATAAAAGTTCTGGTGATGAAGCAAACTATCAAAAATAGTCTGAGATACTTGGATGGTATATCATCATCTATAGGCAGTGCTATTGTCTCAAAAATGAGAGATAGCTCTCTCGTGCATCGTCCAATAGATCAACAGCAGAAACTATTGATAGACTGCACCTATATCTATAGTACCAATGTCAATACCGGTATTCAGAGGGTTATGCGAAACATAGTCCATCATATCGGTAGATATGCTCAGGAAAATGGTATGGAATTGGTCACTGTAGCACTGGTAAATGGTGCCATGATCAAAATAGATCAAACAAAAATAGACTCTTACTGGAAGTTATCCAAATGGCAAAATATCCAGCAGAGAGTCGAACGAAAGATAGAGCTATATTTAGCATCCTTTACTAAAGCCCAGAGACTCTACGAGGATGATATACTCTTGATGCTTGACTCTAGCTGGTATCTAAATGTTTGGCAAAGTGTAGCATTTGCCAAAAAGAGGGGAGTTAAAGTCATAGGAGTGACTTATGATCTGATCCCTATTTCACATCCTCAATTTTGTGATGATACGCTAGGTAGAGTATTTGATGATTGGTATAGTAGATCCATGATATATTTTGATGGATATATCTCTATCTCCAAGACAGTTATGAGTGATTTGAAAATATATCTCAAAGGTCAGGGTGCAGATATAGAGAAGTATCGTTTTGACTACTTTGAGCTGGGATCTGATCTGCAAGAGGTTCAGGCTTACAAGGTATCCACCAGAGAGGATCTCAAGAGAGTATATGCAGATGAAAAACCGATCTACTTGACAGTCTCTACCATAGAACCACGCAAAAATCATCGTTATCTTTTTGATACCTTTGGGACACTGTGGAGGGGTGGCAGTGATGCTATCTGGGTGGTTGTAGGTAGAGCAGGATGGAAGACAGAGTCACTACTGCAAGAGATGAGAGAGTCTGAAGAGTATGGAGATAAGCTATGGATATTTGATGATCTTGATGATGCGGAGCTCAACTACTGCTACAGACACTCTACTGCACTGCTGTTCCCCTCTATTGTAGAGGGTTATGGATTGCCTATCATAGAGAGTCTGCACAATGGACTACCGGTATTGGCAAGTGATACTCCCATCCATAGAGAGGTTGGCAGAGACAATATAACCTATTTTGATATAGAACAGCAGAGTGCTCTAGTCGAGACTCTTACTGATATTGAGCAGGGGAGAAGTACTTTGATATCTGTAGATAGATCCGGTATAAATATACCAACTTGGGATGATAGTGCCAAAGACCTACTGGAAAAGATAGTCTCAGTAGTAGGCAGTAGGGGTCAATAAGACTACCAACAATGGTACAATCGGGTAGGTTTGGTACCACCAAACGCCATAGCCAAATATCAAATTGATAAAATCATAACCATTTATGTTGACCAAAATCCGATTAATCGTTTAGCAGTGCCAAACCTACAAAATACTTTTTGCGTAATCAATGGTGCGTTGGAAAAACACTACCCACTACGCCACACTACGGGTCAGGCGTTGAATATGACCACTAAACTTCTTATTTATCAAAATCCTCAGCATCACGACCAGGTACCTTTTGAAGCATAGAAAGTAGATGCTCTGCACTTCCATTGTCGGCTTTTTCTTGCAAATAATCATACGTTTGTAGCGTCGATAATTTTTCAGCAATAGCCGTGGCTATAAACTGGTTCATAGAGATGTTTTCGTGTTTTGAAAATGCTTTAAGACTCAATCCTAATGACTCTGGCAATCGTAGTGCAACATTCATAATAGTACTCCTTTATCAAATAATTCAGCAGTAGTATCAATCACAATTTTATACATATGTATATTATATGTGATATACACTTAATTTAGTATTATAACATCAAGATTATAATTATCGCCCGACCCTATTTTTAGGTCTGACTAAATAAGTAAATAGTGAAGACTTGACCCTGTATTTATCAATAAGTGAGTTTCACTTAAGTTTTGCTATAATATACTTAAATAAATATTGGAGTATATTATGCAAACTATGGCAATACAAATCCAAGATGATTATGTTAATGATTTTATGAGTTATGTTAATAACCATAGTGACAGTATAACTATCACAAAAGATAAAAATTTAGAACAAGACTCTTATTTTTATGAGAGACAAAAAGAGTTACATCAAATCAAAAATAACATTGATAACGGTAAAGTTCAAATGATAGAAAATGATGATTTTTGGGATTATATAGATAGTTTTGTAGAAACCCTACAAAAATGAGAATAATCAATAATCCAGATTTTTCACAAGAGTTAAAAGATATACTTAAATATATAGCAAATGACAAACCTTCTGCAAGTAAAAAATTCAGCAAAGAACTCAAAAATAATACAAAATCAATTTTAGACAATCCATACATGTATCCACCCTCATATTACTTCAACGATAAAAATGTTAGAGATATGACTTATAAAAAGTATACCATTGTTTATCAAGTAAGTTTAGAAAGAAATACAATTGAAATGATGAAGATTTTTAAGAAAAATAAACCGTCATAAAAGTTCAGATACAACAAAACATAGGAACGCAATAAATTACCTAGCGGAAATTTATGGTTCTATTCAACCATTATCTAAAAAGGAATTTTATGGGGTAAAGGGGTGATGCTAACAACCATAGCCATTAGCGATGGGATGGAATGATAGCATTAGCATCACCTGACACATTTATTTGGTCATAGTGTAGGTAGAGGGGTCTGGTGATTTGTGATTTGTTGCAAAGCAATGAATCATGAATCACCTGACTCCCTCGGTGAGATATTAAAACACTATGGATACTAGTTTTTACTGTAAGTTTT
>JAYEOM010000039.1:0-17919 GCA_034722955.1 Campylobacterota bacterium | reverse complement strand
TGCACTACATTTTGCTTTTGTATCAGCTACCGTCTGCTCAATAGTTGTACATGAACCCTGATCATGATCCCAAGCTGAGACCCATGCAAAATCAACATAACCATTGCCATCATTATCAGCACAAGCAACATCAAAGATAGCTTCATTCGTAGTAGTACCATAAACTATTTGACGTTCCCAGTTATATAATTTCTTACCATCAGAACCAACGGGTACAGGATCTCCACTTTTTTGATCTACATCTCCACAGATATCTGTACCATCATTATCTAAATCAAGATAAGGTCCTATACCACTACTATAATTGGCTGTTTCAGTCCCAGTTACAATAGGCATCAATGCTTCATGTAGACAAGTAGAACTTTGAGCTTCATCAATTGCACTTGTCCCTCCGACTGTATTGATAAATACTCCAATATTAGCAGAACTCGCAGAGGTTGATTTTCCCACTCTAACTGCCATTTTAACTAACGCAGTATCAGCATTATTAATACAACCATCCCCTATCCAAGTAATTCTAAAATCACTTACCGTAGCATCATTAGCCGTACAGTTAAATCCTGAAAGAGGATTGTTTGCAGCCGCATTGGCCGCACTAAGACAATTAGTCTCAAAATTCGCAGCCTGAACAGGCAATAGCAATCCAACAGTCATAGAAACTGAAGATAGCAATCTAATAAAAAATTTCATTTTTCGCATTTACTTTCCTTTTTCTTTAAAGTTTAGCAAATAGCAACCGGCTATCTCAAAGAGACCCTTGGCTTTCCGAACCTGTTTCGCAACAGGAGTGGCATTTGTATTTATCGTATTATATCATAAAAATGTCAGGTTTTTGAAAAAAGTTTAAAATATAGATAGAGATAAACCTTAGAGCAACATTAAAACAACGGGATTGGATTCGGAATGGTAGGGGTCTGAAACAGTCAACATCTGACCCTGACTATAACAAGGTGCGTTAGAAACAGCACCCTATAGTGCCTTACACCCCCATCCAAATACCGAAAGAACCGTAAAGTTCTCATGTCCTTTGCCACCGGTGATGATCTTCTCTCCGCATTGGGACCAGGCGTGTGCTCTTATTTTGGCTTCACTCTCTTGATCTTTTGCTACTCCTATATAGAATACCCCAGGTATTTCACGCTTTTGGAGCATCTGTCGTGCTGTGAGTGACTGTACTAGGCAGGCACTCTCCCAAGGGGTGTGTGCTGATGCTCTACCGATAGCTGCACCGACTCTCTCGGCTATATCTCTCTCATCTATGCTCAGTGGGGGTATATCTCTCTTTTGGGCTACTTGATCTAGGGAGCGAGTCAATCGTTTGAACGAAACTGTCATGATCAGCAGACGCATCACTCCTAGTGTTCTGTAAGCCTCCCAGAAGAGTCTTCTCTCTTCCAGTGATAGTTTGGCGAAGTTTTTATATCTACTCAACATCAAAATCCTCCCTTATCAACCCTCTGCTCCAAAGCTCCTCATAACTCCCCTCTGCCTCTACCCTGCCCTCCTCTATCAGATAGATATGATCAGCCTGTTTGATAGTAGTCGTTCTGTGAGCTATGATGATAGTGGTTCGTCCCTTGAGAAATGGTGCTAGTGTCTCATAGAGGTGAAACTCTGTGGCACTATCGAGTGCGGAGGTCGACTCATCGAAGATGACTATCTTTGGATCGGAGAGGATCAGTCGTGCTATGGCGAGTCTCTGTCGCTGACCACCGGAGAGGCGGATGCCATTTTTGCCTATGGGAGTCTCTACTCCATCCTCCAGACCGGTGATGAAACTCTCCAGCTGTGCTACTCTCAACGCTTCATAGATCTCTTCATCTCTGCACTCTCTGCTGAGTGTGAGATTCATGCGGATCGTATCATCAAAGAAGAGTGCCTGCTGGAGCATCAATGCTACATTTTCACGCACTATGGACAATCCTATCTGCTCTATCGGCATACCCCCATAGAGAATCTCTCCTGAGTGTGAAGGGTAGAAGCCTACCATGATCTGAGCTATAGTCGTCTTGCCGCTTCCGCTAGGACCTATGAGTGCTATCTTCTGCCCTGATGCTGCCTCTAGCGTTATGTCGTGGAGGATCTGCTTGCCGTTCGCATAAGCAAAACTCAGCTCTTTGAGTTCGACAGATGTAGTCTCAACCATCTCAAAAGGGTTCTTATTGTGTGGGTAGTGAGGCTCTTGGGAGAGTGCCAGCAGGCTATTGATACGCTCTAGTGCCGGCTGGGTACTCTGATAACCTATGACCAATCCCATCAGCTGCTGTGTCGGTGCCACCAGCGTAGAGAGATAGAAGAGAAAAGCGATCATCATTCCTATCGACAGATCAGAGTAGACCACCGCTACGATCCCCAAAGCACGAAAGATATCAACTACCGTACTCGTCAAGAGAGATGAGGAGTTGTGTGCTACTGATGCTCTATACCCATAATCGAGTGATCTCTCCTCTATCTCTTTGGCTCTAGTGTGCAGAAGAGCAAAAAAATCTCTCTCTTGGTTGCTAGCTCTCACCTGAACGAAGAGTTCCAGAGTCTCAGATAGCATCTCCTGATAGAGCTGATACGCTTCATGCTTGCGACGCAGGAGAAGTGCTGTTTTGCGTCCCAAGAGTTTGGAAAAACTTAAAAAGAGTGGATTTAACATAAAAACCAGCAGTGCTAGTGCCCAATTCATCCAGAGCATGACTATAGCGATACCCAGCAGCATCAGTGATGAACTCAGTGCAGTTGAGACAACTTGACCAGCGAAATTGCCGATACTCTCTACATCCTGCACACTCTTCGAAGCGATACCCCCTGACTTGAGTCTCTCATACTCATCCATAGAGAGAGACTCCAGATGATGAAGAGTACGATGACGCAAGAGATAGCTGATCTTTTGCGTGATTTTGATAGAGTAGAAGCTCTTTTTATTGTTGAAAAAAAAAGCCAAAAACCTCAGAGCCAGAACCAAAAAAAGTACCACCAAGATATAGACCCAACTCTCCAGATCACCGAAAAGATGAGAGATCACCTCTATCATCTTCCCCGGATGACCCAGTAGTATCTCATCGATCAAGAGAGGTATCAGCATAGGGATAGGCAGCAGCAGCAGTGTAGCAGCCATCCCATAGATGTTGGTACGCCAAAAGTCCTGCTTCTCTCCCTTGATCTGATCGTAGAGGGTTTTAAAAGTATAATATTCTGCCATGATCCCTGCTGATTGTCTATTTTGTGCGTATTTTAACATATATTTAGAGGAAAAACATACCATAATTTCTAATTTTTAACTCACGATTCCTAATATCAACCTCTTTTATGTTAAAATATTCTCTTTTAATTTATCGGCATCGATTTGCCGCATTATGAGGATAACTCAAATGAGACACTTTTTGACACTCAGGGATTTTACAAAAGATGAGATCCTAGAGATGATAACACTCGCACAGAAGATAAAAGCACAAACCAAGAGAAGACAGTATGTACCATATCTGGAGCATCATACACTAGGGATGATCTTTGAGAAGAGCTCTACACGAACACGCGTGAGCTTCGAGACGGGGATATATCAGCTCGGCGGGATCGGGCTTTTCCTCTCCTCCGATGATATACAGCTAGGTCGTGGTGAACCGATGAAGGATACTGCACGAGTCATCTCCAGGATGATCGATATGGTGATGATCCGTACATTTTCCCAAGAGAAGCTGACAGAGTTTGCAAACTACTCAAAAGTACCTGTCATCAACGGTCTCACCGATGAGTATCACCCCGTACAGCTGATGGCAGACTACCTCACTATGATAGAGTTCGGTAAAGCAGATAACCCCATCTGTACTTATGTAGGTGATGGCAACAATATGGCTCACTCTTGGCTCATGCTCGCCTCCAAGCTAGGGTTTGATCTGCGTATCGCTACTCCCAAAGGGTATGAGTGTGATGCCTCTATCGTAGCAGATGCTATGGAGTTCGCTCAAGAGAGTGGAGCCAAGATCACTATCTGCAACGATCCCAAAGAGGCTCTCATAGGTGCTGATGTTGTCACGACCGACACTTGGGTCTCTATGGGACAAGAGGATGAGAAGGCGAAAAGAGTTAAAGATTTTGCAGGATATATAGTCGATGAGTCACTGATGGGGTTGGCAAAAGAGGATGCGATCTTCCTCCACTGTCTGCCTGCCTATCGTGGCTATGAAGTGAGTGAAGAGACTCTTGAGAAGCATGAAGAGGAGATCTTCACCGAAGCAGAAAACCGCCTCCACGCCCAAAAAGGGGTGATGGTATGGCTAGATAGCCATCGCAGTGATGATCAAGATCGATAATTAAAGGAGGATCTTTGAGTCAAATAGATTTAGAAAAATTTAGCAGATACTCCAAGCCTGGACCACGATATACCAGCTATCCAACTGCTCTGGAGTTCAGTGAGGATTTTACATATGATGAGTATCTAGGCTATCTAGATAGAGGCAAAAACCAACTCTCACTATATATTCACCTCCCATTTTGCCGTTCTGCTTGCTACTTCTGCGGATGCAATGTCGTCTTCACCTCTAAAGAGGAGAAACTCAGCTCATATATCGAATATCTCAAAAAAGAGATAGATATCTTGGCTGCACACTTAGATACTACAAGAGAGGTGATACAGTTTCACTTTGGAGGAGGCACTCCGACCTTCTATAGGGCTTTTGAACTCGATGAGATCGTCAGCTATATCAAATCCAAATTTACCAACTGGAGCAGTGAAGCGGAGATCAGCTGTGAGATAGATCCGCGATTTTTCAACGAAGAGCAGATGAGGGTTTTTCAAAAACATGGCTTTAACCGTATCAGTTTTGGGGTGCAGGATTTCGACCCCAAAGTCCAGCAGGAGATACACCGCATCCAAACCTTTGAGATCACCAAAGCCGCTGTAGATTTAGCACGCCGTTATGGTATCGATAGTATCAATATAGACCTCATCTATGGACTCCCTTATCAAACTTTTGAGAGTTTCAAAAAGACACTAGAGATGGCATTTGAGCTAAACCCTGACCGCTTAGCCGTCTTCAACTACGCTCATGTACCTTGGCTCAAAAAAACTATGCGTAAGTTTGACGAGACAACACTCCCTAGCCCCGATGTAAAACTACAGATCTTTAGCCATACGATAGAGTTCTTTGAGAACAACGGCTACCGTATGGTAGGGATGGATCATTTCGCCAAACCCGAAGATGAACTCTTCACCGCTATCGAAAAGGGTGAACTGCATCGTAACTTTCAAGGCTACACTACCAAGGGTGGAGCCAACCTCATCGGTATAGGTCTCACAAGCATAGGAGAAGGTGTCGGCTACTACGCTCAAAACAGCAAAGATATGAGCAGGTACGAAGAGGCACTTGATGCAGGGAGACTCCCCTTTGAGCGAGGTATCAAACTCACAGAAGATGACATCATCCGCCAAGCTGTCATCATGGAGTTAATGGCAAACTTCTCTATCGATATCAGGAGAGTTGAAGCAGAACACAAAATCATCTTTGCGAACTATTTCCTAGATGCCATAGAGGCTCTACAGGAGTTTGTAGAGGGGGAGCTACTCACAATAACCGAAGATAAGATATCAGTCTCCGACACAGGCACCCTACTCATCCGAAATATCGCTATGCCTTTTGATGCATATATGGGCAAGTATGGTGGAGACAAGAAGAGTTTTTCCAAGACTGTATAGACACGAAATATGCAATAGAGTTGCAAATGATTTTGTATATCATAAGAACCTCTAATAAAAGGGAAGGATAATCATTTGAAAAAACCAGAAGATATTTTCAATTTTAGCGAAACCAGCGATGAGTGCATAAAGTGCGGGAAGTGTATCCCTATCTGCACTATCCACCAGATCAACCCTGATGAAGTCACATCACCGAGGGGATTTATTGACCTACTTGGAGCATACCAGAGGGGTCATCTCGAACTTGACAAAAATGCCAAAGATATATTTGAGAGCTGTTTTCTCTGTACGGCTTGTACCGATGTCTGTCCAAACTCTCTACCTACCGACATGGTCATCGAAGAGGTTCGGGCAGATATAGCTGACAAGTTTGGTATCGCATGGTTCAAAAGAGTCTTCTTTACCCTTTTGAGACACCGAAGACTTATGGATATACTCATGAAGCTTGGATATACATTTCGCACTTGCGGATTCAAGGATGATACCAAACGAGGTGGCATCATACCGAGATTTCCCATGCCTATCATCAAGAGTGGCAGACTCTTGCCATCACTAGGCAAAACAAGCTTTCTCAACAAGTACCCAGAGGAGATCAAACATACTCCCAAAGATGGCAAACAGAGACGCGTAGCTATATTTATCGGCTGCTTGGCAAACTACAACTATGCAGGCATTGGTGATAGCCTCATAGAGATATTGAGCGAGCTAGGTATAGATGCCTTTATCCCCAAAGATCAGCTCTGCTGCTCTGCACCTGCCTACTTCACGGGTGACTTCTATACTGTAGAGACCCTGACCAAGAAAAATATAGAGTATTTTGAAACCTTTATCGATGATGTAGAGGCGATCATCATACCAGAGGCGACCTGCTCTGCTATGATCAAACATGACTGGGAGATCTTTCTCAACAATCGTGAAATGCAAGATTGGGCATATCGTGCAAGCAGACTAAATGAGAAGATCTTCATGGCGACAGAGTGGCTAGAGGCAAATACCAATCTAAAAGAGCTGCTAGCCAAAAAAGGCAAAACCATAGAGGAGACGATCACTTACCATGATGCATGCCATGCAAAAAAAGTCCAAGGCGTAGAGAAGCAACCCAGAGAGCTGCTCTCTCAAAACTACACTATCTCAGAGATGAGTGATCCTGATCGATGTTGTGGTTTTGGGGGTGTGACGATACAGACAGAGAAGTATCACTTTGCAGAGGCAGCCGGTAAACCAAAAGCAGCGATGATAGCCCAGACAGGAGCCAAAGTAGTCAGTGCAGAGTGTAGTGCCTGCCGTATGCAGATCAGTAACTCACTCAAACAAGCTGAAGTTGATGTGGTGTTTAGAAACCCTGTAGAGTTGATAGCGGAGGCGTTAAAAAGATGAGATGGTACTCAACAACATCTCTTCCCTATCACAATAGTAAAGATATTTTCATCATCTATATGCTGATAGTCAAAACCACATCCCAATTTCTTCAAAATACTATGAACGATATATAGTCCAAGACCAAATCCACTACTCCGTTTCTCCTCTTGAGAGAAGGGTTCTGTATAGTAAGAGAGTGGATGGTTGAGTGGTTCCCCCCTAGAGACAATCTCGATCCTCTTGTCACCTACTGTACGGAGTAGAACATGTCTATCCTTGCTATATTTGATCCCATTGTCTAGTAGATTTTTGATCGCTAGAGAGAGTAGCTTGATATCTGTATGCAGTACAATAGTGTTGATCTCTACTACAACCCTACCCTTCTCTGCCATCAAGAGATGTCTACTCTTCTCTACAACCTCCTGTAGAGATGTAGACTCTACAATAGGTTCAAAGTTTCTAGTTGTGACCCTCTCTACCTGTGCAAGCTCATTGATAAGTTCATTCATCCTCTCAAATGCACGCACCAAGATCCCTCTGACCATCTCATCATCGATCGACTCCACGACTATACGCCCTTTGGTGATAGGAGTTTTTAGCTCATGCATCATATTGCGCATAAAGAGGTTTTTTGAAGCTATCAACTCTTTGATATGTATGATAGCATCATCAAAATTTTTGGCGATTTTCCCTATCTCATCATCATAGCTATATGAGATCTTCACATCCATATCTCCTGCTGCAAACTGCTCTATCTCGCGATGCAGACGCTTGAGAGGATAGAGCTTTTTTAAGATAGCCAGATAGAGCAAAAGCAGCAGTGAGGTCAACAAAATACCAACCATAAGTGCTATCTCAAAAGTATAGTGTCTAGGGCGTGCATCCTCTAGCATGAGATTGTATCCTAGCCTCTGCACATAGATATAGTGCTGCTCCTCGATCTCAAAGACACGGACTTGACCATATATGGATTTGCCTCCAAAGACCGTCGTACCATGTTTGGTAATATCTTTTTTTGCTTGGTCAGCAGGGATGGGCTTGACTGAGAAATCTTTATAAAACTTCTCTAGCTTCTCCTCTGTAGGGTTGAGCTGTACATTTGAGAGAAAGGCATCAGCTATCAGTTTGTAGTGGTTGATCTCTGCGATCTTCTGCCTATCTTTGTTCCAAGATACAAAGAAGAGAAAAGTTGCCAATAGTATCACTATTGCCAGCATAAAAAGGATATGGATAAAGGTGGTAACAGAGAGATTTTTCATATATTGGTTGTCAGGAGATACCCTACCCCTCTGATCGGTTTGATATATATATTCTCTTTATCTATAGCTGCTATCTTGTGGCGAATACGAGAGATAATAACATCGATATTTTTGATGGAGCTATCATCATCGATATGTTCACTCTCATAGAGAAGCTGCTCTCTTGATACAGAGCCATTTTTGTGAGCGACCAGCATAGAGAGGACATCATACTCTGCTGCAGTGAGATCTAACATTTTATTTTTGAAGATAACTGTTCTTGATCCTTTCTCAACCCTAAAGAGCTCCTCCTCTTTAGCATTGTCTCTATCTATTGTGTTGGTACGACGCAAAATAGTCTTGATGCGCGTCACCAACTCTCTAGGATCATAGGGTTTAGGCATATAGTCATCTGCTCCACGCTCCAGACCAATCACTTTATCGGTGATATCATCACGAGCCGAGGAGATGATGATAGGTATATTGGAGTGTTCTCTGATCTTGGGGATCATCTCCAGACCATCCATCCCAGGAAGCGTCAAATCCAAAATGACCAGATCAAAAGCATGTTGTGTCAAAAGTGAAAGACCGATATATGGATCCTCTGCACCTATAACCTCCATATCATATTTGGTAAGATAGTTGGTGAGGATAAGCGAAAGCTCCGGATCATCCTCAATAATCAATATTTTAATAATCTGTTATCCTTTATAAAGTTTTTGACTGGAATCATAACATCTACTACTTAAAAAGCATCTTGCAAGATCATCAGAGTATAATACTAAATATCTATAGCAGGAGCAATGATGAACTACTGGAACCATATCTATGAGCACTTTGATCCTGTTGCAGTCGATCTGGGCTTCATATCTATACACTGGTATGGCACCATGTATGTATTGGCACTCCTCAGTGCACTATGGTTTGGCAAGTTTATAATAAAAAAAGATCGGATAGATATAGACAGTGATACTATCGACAATTTTTTTATCTGGATAGAGGTCGGGGTGATCTTGGGTGCAAGGCTTGGGTATATCCTCTTTTATGATCCTGATACTCTCTACTACTTGACACACCCTTGGCAGATATTTAACCCCTTTATGAATGGGGAGTTTGTAGGCATACGAGGGATGAGTTATCATGGTGCGATCATAGGTGCCTTGATCGCCTCTTTCCTCTTCGGCAGGAGACATCCGGATGTGATATTTAAACTTTTAGATATTGTTGGCTTGGCTGTACCTGTTGGATATATCTTTGGGCGCATTGGAAATTTCCTAAACCAAGAGCTGATCGGCAGAGCAACTGATCTACCTTGGGGCATCTATGTAGATGGTCTACTTCGTCACCCTTCACAGCTCTATGAAGCGATCCTAGAGGGGGTTATAGTAGCACTGCTGCTCTATATGTATAGAAAGTACAAACACTTTGATGGAGAACTCTTTGCCCTCTATGGCATACTCTACGGTATAGCACGGTTCATAGCTGAGTTCTGGCGTGAACCAGATATGCATCTAGGGTATATCTGCTGCGAATGGATGAGTATGGGACAACTGATGAGTATAGTGATGATACTACTCTCCATAGGACTCTACTTTGTGATGCGAAAACTCTCCTACAAAAAAGCTTCCCTACGGGCTTTATGAGGTTTCCCATATACTTCGTTAATCGTTTTTGCACCCCAAGGGCATTTCCTGCGGGCAATTAGCTAAGGCTAGTCCTTCAAACGATTGCCTTGTCTATGAAAAACCTCATAAAGCTATTTGTGTGTTTATCTCCTTGGGGTAGCCTTATCTCATTGGAGTAGCCTAAGAGTCCTGCAAAAACTCTACTGTAAAGTACTGTTATCTCTGTTGTACTCTATATATACTCTCGTCATCGCGATCAAGAAAGAGGTGATAGCAGGCCCAAGGATCATTCCCCAGACACCATAACTGCTCATACCTGCGAGGATAGAGAAGAATATCACCAACTCATTGATATCACTACTTCTCTTGAGCATATCCTCTTTGATCACCTTGATAATAACAGGCTTGACAAAAGTATCTGCTATAATTGAGACAACTATCACAGAGTAGAGCACAATAACCCAAGCTGTATGGACATCTATCTTGCTCCAGCTATAGAGTGCGACAGGTACCCAGACCAATGCACCGCCTATTACAGGGATCAGTGATGCAAATCCATATATGATCCCCAAAAGCAAGCCGTTGAACCCAAAGCTAGCAATAAAAATACCAAATAGCAAACCCTCTAGTGATGCGGTAGCTATCGTAGAGTAGAAGACAACCTCCATGGTTGAAGAGACTTCATGTATCATCTTTGTACTTTTGATTCTTGAGACGGGAAGCAGTGACCTGATCAACTCAAAGATACGATCACCATAAAGATTGATGATAAAGTAAAAGAGTATAACTAAAAGCATATTTTTTACAAAACCTATACCGGCACTTCCAAGTGAAGTGAGATAGTAGGCAGACTCTTGGATATATGAGAGTATCTTCTCCTCTTTAAGTGAGTCGCCTGCCCACTCTCCTATATAAGGGATATTCTCTACGGTTTTCTGAGCAGAGTGAATCATCTCCCTTAGCGTCTGCTTATCAAGTTGGGTAAAATATTCGACCCCCACAGTCGTCACATAGATAATAGGTGCAAAGATAATAGCTGTCAAAAAGATAGTCATCAGCAGTGCACTCAATTTTCTAGAGTTGAGTTTACGCGTCATCTTTTTGGTCAAATTGTAAGTTGCCATAGTCAACAGCATCGCTACTATCATAGAGAGAAGAAATGGCTTGTAGATAGTATAAGCCCCCATTAGTGCCAAAGAGAAAAGAATAACAATAACCATATAAGTTTTACTCAAACAGACTATCCTCTCTCCTGCTCTCTACAGGAGTACTCAATCTAAAATGTTCATAGCTTTTCTGTGTAGCTATACGACCTCTGGCTGTCCGTTCGATATAGCCATTGGCGAGAAGGTAAGGCTCCAGAACATCCTCTATAGTCCCCTCATCTTCACTCAGTGCTGCTCCGATAGTACTCAACCCTATCGGCTTGCCTTTTGCACTGACTAGCAACTCCAATAGCTCTATATCTTGCTCATCAAATCCCAAATGGTTGACTCCAAGCTCATCAAGTGCGTATTGGGTTATCTCTAGTCTGATCTTGGCTTCATCTGCTACTTCAGCAAAATCTCTAACTCTACGCAGCAGTCTCAGAGAGATCCTAGGCGTTCCGCGACTCCGTTTGGCTATCTCTCTGGCAGCAGAGGATAGTGCAGGTTTTTCAAGCTTGTGCGATGCCTTCTCAACTATAGTCTCCAACTCCTCAGGAGTATAAAACTGCATCCTAAAATGCATCCCAAAACGCTCTCTGAGAGGACTAGAGAGCATCCCGGCCCGTGTCGTTGCACCGATCAGAGTAAAACGAGGCAGATCTATCTTTACTGTTTGGGCAGCAGGTCCGCTGCCGATGATGATATCAAGGCGAAAATCCTCCATAGCAGGGTATAGTATCTCTTCGATAGCTGAACTCATACGGTGTATCTCATCGATAAAGAGGATATCACCCTCTTCTATATTGGTCAGCAGTGCAGCTAAATCACCTGCCTTTTCTATCATCGGTGCAGCGGTTGTTTTGATATTTGTATTCATCTCAGAAGCGATGATATTGGCAAGTGTAGTCTTGCCTAGCCCAGGAGGACCAAAAAATAGGATATGGTCAAGTGCCTCTTGTCGTCTCCTGCTAGCTTCGATAAAAACTTTGAGGTTTTTTTTTATCTTCTCTTGACCTATATACTCATCCCAGCTACCTGGTCTGAGAGTAACCTCATAAGAGCTCTCACCCTCAAATCTCTCTATCTCAACCATCCGCTCCATAACTTACTGTACCACTATATTGTTGATAACTTTTTTAACACCCTCTGTAGTCTGGGCTACACGCCCTGCTATCACTTTCTGCTCTTGAGTTTGAGCATAACCACCTAGAAGCACTTCACCATTTAGCGTCTGAACACTCAAACTCAAAGTTTGCAATCCAGCATGATTTGCCAATCTTGCTTTAACACTGGTGGTAATGATAGTGCTGTTCATAAACTGCTCAGGTACTTCATTGGTCGAAAAGGCAACACATCCGCTCAGAGACAAGACTCCTGCCAATCCCATAATAATTACTGTTTTTTTCACTTTTATCCTTTTTAATAGGTATATTTTTGATCAGGAAATGAGCATGATTTGACTTCTGAAGCATAGTTTTGAACTGCCTCCTTGACCAAGCTGCCCCCATCCATATACTGCTTCACAAACTTTGGCATAAACTCATCAAAAAACCCTAACATATCACTCCAAACCAAAACTTGTCCATCACACTCAACACCTGCACCTATCCCTATCGTGGGGATTGATACTGCTGAAGTTACAGCTAGTGCAACATCAGGTTTTACTCCCTCTATGATGAGAGCTACCGCTCCCGCCTCCTCCAGTGCCACTGCATTGTCTATGATCTCCTGCTTCTCCTCTATACTCTTGCCTTTGATGGAGTAACCCCCTTCACTTCTCACGCTTTGTGGCTTGAGTCCGATATGTCCAAATACTGCTATGGCATTGTCGCTCAAGTGTCGGATGATCTCTGCTTTCTCTCTGCCGCCTTCAAGCTTGAGGGCATCTACGCCTGTCTCCTTATATGCACGAACAGCATTTTTGAGTGCTGTCTCCTTGTCTGGATAGGCACCAAAAGGCATATCGAAAAGTACAAAACTCTTCTCTGCTTTTACACAAACAGCCTGAGCATGATAGATCATCTGATCCATTGATGCTGAGATAGTATCTTCGCGACCCAAAAAGCTCATATTGAGGCTATCACCTACCAAAATCGCATCGACATAAGGATCAAATATCCCTGCAAAAAGAGCATCATACGCTGTGATCATGACAATCTTCTCTCTGCCTTTCATCTTTTGAAGATGTTTTAGTGTTACTTTTTTATTCAAATTCATCACTCCATGTACTCTCTAATTATATATTTTGTATAATAACACAAAAATTGTTTGGGATGGTAAAAAAGCCCAAAATATTCTTTATGAAGTGAGAATTCTTGAAAAATCTTGTTGCCTATATTACTACCGGTTATCCAGACTTGGATTTTACCGTTGATCTTGCTCTATCCCTTGCCCATTCCGGTGTCGATACACTAGAGCTTGGGATACCATTCTCTGACCCTGTAGCAGATGGTCCTGTGATTGAAAAAGCCAATCTGCACTCTCTGCAGTGTGGATTTAAAATCGATCATCTCTTCTCTGCTTCACAGCAGATAGCACCACATATCGATACACTCTGGATGGGATATTTCAACCCCTTCTACCACAAAGGTATAGATCTCTTTATCGATGAAGCAGGGAGGAGTGGAGTCAATGGCTTCATCATCCCTGATCTTCCGCTAGAAGAGGCACGACCATACAAAAAGATCATGCGAGAGAGTAGCTTGGCACTTATTGACTTTGTCGCACCTACCGATAGTCCTGCACGCATCGCAGAGCTGGTGAGTGATGTTGATAAATTTATCTATCTAGTCGCTTATGCCGGTATCACGGGTTCAGGCAAAGCAGAATCACTAGAGCGAGTTATCAATGATATCAGGGGAGTCACACAAGCAGATCTCTATGTTGGTTTTGGTGTCGATCAGCATACTGCCAAAGAGAAAGCACAAGGGGTAGATGGGGTCATAGTAGGCTCTGCTTTTATCAAGATTTTATTAGATGAGTCACTTAACTACACAGATAAGATAGCGAAGATAAGCCAACTAGCAAAAGAGATCAAAGAGAAGATCAACGAATAGCAGGTCAATCGCTTTTTGGGAAGTTCCTTAAGGCTAGTCTTAGTTTTGATAGTAGTGTATTACTAATATATTATGATATAATAGTAATACACTACTATAGGAGAAGCGTATGCTAGAGACATTTTTTCAGCTTAGTCAAAACTATATGGTCAACTATCAACAGGTGTACATTCGTTACTTTCTCAAAAAAGAGTCCCTCTCCAATCGTTTCTCTATTATCTCCGGTCAACGGGGCATAGGGAAGACAACAGCGATCATACAATACATCCGGCAACACTACCCCGACCTCTATACCACTAAAGCACTCTATATTCAGGCGGATCATTTTTTATTGGGTGATCATACACTCTATGAGATAGCCGATATGTTTGTCAAGATGGGTGGGGAGCTGCTTTGTATAGATGAGATCCACAAATATCCCGACTGGTCAAAAGAGCTGAAAAGTATCAATGACACCTTTAGAGAGTTGAAACTTATCATCTCAGGGAGCTCTGCTCTTGAGATACACAAAGGAAGCCATGACTTAAGCAGGCGTGCTTTGGTGTACAGAATGAAAGGGATGAGCTTGCGTGAGTTTATAGAGATGAAGCTTGGTATCGTGTTGAAAAGTTTTACCCTGAAGGAGATCCTATCAGGGCATCAGCCTATCGCCCAAAGTATCATCGATGCGTTGGCAGCAAAACAGGAGAAGATCCTTCCTCTCTTCAGGGAGTATTTGGAAGTAGGTTATTATCCCTATTATTTTGAATACAACAACAAAGATCAATTCACTATGGCATTGGAGCAAAATATTCACACGACGATAGAGGGTGACCTGCTGGCTATCTATCCCTCTTTGACAGGTAACAGCATCAGAAAGTTAAAGTCCCTGCTTAAAGTCATCTCTGCCTCAGTTCCTTTCACTCCGGATATGAAAAAGCTCAAAAATATCATCGGAGTAGGTGATGAGAGAACACTCAAAAACTACCTCAAATACCTAGAAGATGCAGGACTCATCAAGATGCTTATGAAAAGTTCAAAAGGTTTGGGAAGTATAGAAAAGCCTGAAAAAATCTATCTGGATAATTCCAATCTGCTTTTCACCACAAAAGCGAATACAGGAACGGTGAGAGAGACATTTTTTATGAATCAAACAGGTAAAGATCATGAGGTGATCGCCCCTAAAAGCGGTGATTTTTTAGTGGATGCCAAATTTGCTTTTGAAGTAGGAGGGAAGAACAAATCATTCGATCAGATCAAAGAGGTGAAAAATGCTTTTGTTGCTTCTGATGAAATAGAGCGGGGATTTGGCAATAGGATTCCGCTTTGGTTATTTGGATTTTTATATTAAAGCTTTAGGGAGTGGGAACAAGCGAAAAATTATAAAATTTGACTATTAAGCAAATTTATTGTATTATATATAGATATATTTCTTAAGTTTGGAATGGAATAAATTATGAAGAAAAGTAAATATGTAAATTTTAGCCACAAAAAAAATGAAGAACTCTCCAAAGTAAATTTAGTTTTAGAAGATAGTCCTATTGTTGTATTTAGATGGAGACCATTAAGTGGTTGGCCAATAGAGCATGTCTCTAAAAATGTAACTCTATTTGGTTACACTGCTGAGGATTTATTGACACAAGAGATACTTTTTGAATCTTTGATCCATCCCCAAGACTTTAAAAGAGTTACTCAAGAAGTTTCTGAATATACAAAAAACAATATCAGCAGTTTTACACAAGAGTATCGTATCATATCTCCAACAGGAGAGATTTTTTGGGTAGATGATAGGACAACAATCCAAAGAGATGATAAAGGTGAAGTTATCTCATATCAGGGTACTCTTTTAGATATCTCATCTCGTAAAGAGATAGAAACAGCACTAAAGATAAGTGAACAAAATTTTTCAGAATTATCACAAAGACTAATAGAGGCACAGCATATTGCTCATATTGGCAGTTGGTCTTTGGATCTTAAAAGTGATACTCTCTTTTGGTCAGACGAGATATTTCATATTTTTGGCATTGATCCACAATACTTCAAAGCTAATTATGGAGATTTTATCGGCAGTGTCCATCCAGATGATTGCGATAAAGTGACAACGGCGTATAGTAAATCACTTGAAGATGACACTCCATACAATATAAAACATCGCATTATTCGTAAAAGTGATGGGGTCACAAGGTGGGTTCATGAACGCTGCGAGCACCAAAGAGATGATGATGGTGTAGTGCTTTTATCTCAAGGAACAGTTCAGGATATTACAGAGCGTGTATTGGCAGAAAATGATTACAAAAACCTCTTTGAGGGAACAGGAACAGGGATGGCTGTCATAGAAAGAGATGGCTCTCTATCTTTAATTAACAACAAAGCCCTGCAGACTCTAGGAGTAGAAAAATCGGATATTATAGGTAGTTTATTTTTAGATTGGATAGCTCCTGAAGATAGAGACAGAATGAAAAATTATCATTTTCTTAGATTGCAAGGTAAAAAAAATATTCCTAATAATTATGAGTTTCGCATACTAGAAAAGGAGGGAACTACTAAATGGGCTTTACTAAATCTTACTTTTTTTGAAGATACAGAAAGGACACTAGTTTCAGTAGTAGATATCAATGAGATAAAAAAGACTCAATCACAGCTCAAAGAGGCAATCTCTTCACAAAATGCCATTCTCTCCGCAATACCTGCATCTATGTTTGAGATAGATGCAAATGGATTATATCTGAATGTATTAGCAGGTAATCATCAAGCTTTTCCTGTAAAAGAAGAGGAGCTTCTAGGACACTATATATTTGAAGTTCTTCCAGATAGCTCTTCAGCTCAAGTAATGCAAGCTATTGATGAAGCTAAAAATAGTGGTCAATCTTTTGGAAAACAAATCACTATGGAGATAGAAGATGAACAGTATTGGTTTGAGTTATCTGTTAGTATTAAAAATAGAGAGATAGTACCTAATCATTTTATTATATTTTTTCACAATATTACACAGATGAAAAAGATGGAAAAGGAGCTTAAGCACCTATCTAGCTATGATCCACTAACAGGTGTATATAATAGAAGGGTGTTGATAGAAAAATTATCTGAAGATATACAAAGAATAAATCGTTACAAACATTCACTCTCGCTTTTTATGATAGATATAGATTATTTTAAAAGTGTAAATGATACTTATGGACATACTATTGGTGATCAAGTACTTAAATATATAGCAAAGTCTATAAAAGCTTGTCTACGAGATACTGATTATTGTGCACGGTATGGTGGTGAAGAGTTTATAGTAGTACTTACAAATACCCCCTTAGAAAAAGGGATGGAAGTTGCAGAACGCCTTCGTACAAATATAGCAAATAAACCTATAGAGATTCAAGAGTGTACTATTCATACAACTATTAGTATAGGCGTGGCTCACTATAAGGATAAAGATTGTTCTTTAGATAAATTGATTGAGAGAGCTGACAAGGCAATGTACAGAGCCAAAGAGCTAGGACGCAACCTTGTTAGTATAGCTAAATAGTTTAAGTGAACCTGTTCATCATGTGGCTCCATAGTCGGCTATTTCTATGGTTATCAAAAACCATAAAAGTGGAGATTGAACGGTAGGGGTGTAGCACCATTTTCAAAGAGTGAACAAATGAGTGATTTATGGGTGCTTAGGTGTCATTTTGGTAAACTTTAGGTGCGAAAGTTAAGATTTTAAAAAAATGTGACATAAAATGTGACATCTTTCTATTATAATGTAGCTCAACTTATTTATATAGAAAAAACTAAACTCATTATGAAGTGAGGTCGGAAAGTTATGGGTCTCTAGTTAGATCGCCAGACTACCTTAAT
>JAYEOM010000038.1:42351-49462 GCA_034722955.1 Campylobacterota bacterium | reverse complement strand
GTAGTTGTTACCTGACCCCTAGTTTTTAGTTTTAAAAATCATCACATACCTACAAAATGCCAACAACCAAAGAGTAGCGAAAGTAGTAGATGGAACAATCACAGAAAAATACCTATGGGCAAATCTCACTACACTGTTAGCTGTATATGACAATAATAACAATCTCATACAGAGATATGAGTATGCAGACCAGAGAATGCCTATAGCTATGACTACAGTAGACAGTACAAAGTTACTACCTACACTATGATCAAGTAGGAAGCTTAAGAGCCATCAGTAGGGTGTTGCACCAGAGGCACTTTCTTCGGTCGTCCCCCGACAACACCAATCTAGCAATAGTCAAAGAGATAACTTATGATACTTATGGGAATGTACTCTCTGACTCTAATCCAAGCTTTAAAGTTCCGTTTGGATTTGCTGGTGGATTGTATGACACTGATACTAAACTCACTAGATTTGGTTACAGAGATTATGATGCCTATACTGGAAAGTGGACTGCTAAGGATCCTATTGGGTTTGCTGGTGGGGATAGTAATTTGTATGGGTATGTTTTGGGGGATCCTGTTAATTGGGTTGATGAAGATGGACTGGCAAGAGGTAAGAATCGTGGTGATGGTAGTTCTAGTGGGAAAGGAACAGCCCAACCATATAAAAAATGCAGAAACCATCCAACAAAAAAAGGCTGGATATGGTGTGATACTAAAAAGATGGTAAGGGTGCTGGAAAGCCTGCTCCCGAATGTTGGGATTTTGATTTACAAAAATGTGTAGATAAGCCTGATAATTCAATTTGCATTGATTGGGATAAAGTCATAGATGATACAGTGACATATGTTGTAACCGCTACAGGTATAGTGCTTTTATATGTTGGTGGCGTTTTAGTTGGCGTAGTTAGCCCATAATATAATTATAAAAGGAGTTGTTGATGAATAGTAAAGCTGATTATTATGCTACTAAAGGTACAGAATATTATGAGCAAGGAAAATTTAAAAAAGCTTTAAGATTATTATTGAAGGCAGAAAAACTTGAAGCAGGTTATGTTGCATTGAATATAGGAAATATATATGATGATTATGCTTTCTTTCAGGGAAAAAAAATAGGAAAAAAGCAAAAAAGTGGTTTAAAAAAGCTATAAAATATGGTGATAATGAAGCAGCATATGAATTGGCAAAACTTTATTTAATGGAAGGAAAAATAAAAAAAGCTATTAATCTACTAGAAGTATTTGAAGGTGATAGATTGAAATTAAATATAAGTGAAGGTGGACAAGAGGATGCTCTTAAATTGCTTAATCAAATAAGCAAAAACAAGCTAAAATAAAAAATGTCACATAACCCAAAATTATCACAATATAAATATAAAACGAATATTATATTTTTTACATTGTACTGGATTGATGGTTTTTTCTAGCTTATACTATGGAATGGATTATTGGGTGGAATGGGGGTTTTTCGACAGGCTAGGTCTACCCCTACGGGGTGTTGATGAAAATTAAAATGATTGGGGTGTTTGATTAATGCTATGCTATAATACATTTATCATACCTACAAGAGGAAAAAATGGAACTTTTTTTAGCCAAAGCCAAAGATAGTGCAGGGATCATCGCAACGATGAAGAGTGCTAGTAAAAATAGGATACTCAATGAGATGGCAGATGCTCTGATCTCTCAAAGTGGTCATATCGTAGAGGAGAATAGAAAAGATATGATAGCAGGAGAGCAGAGTGGTCTCGATAGTGCACTGCTCGATCGTCTCCTACTCGATGATCTGCGGATCGCTGCGATGGCACAATCTCTTCGTGAAATTTCACAGCTCAAAGAGCCTGTAGGGAGAGTACTAGAGGGGTGGATGAGTGATGATAACCTGCGTATAGAGAAGGTATCCGTACCTATCGGTGTAGTGGCTGTGATATATGAGTCACGACCCAATGTCACCTCTGATGTAGGTGCCCTCTGTTTCAAGAGTGGAAATGTAGCGATCCTCAAGGGGGGCAAAGAGGCGGAGCACTCCAACCGAGTCATAGCCGAGGTACTTCAGGGGGTCTTGGAGAAAAATGATCTACCCAAAGAGATCATCTCACTCCTCCCCGATAGCTCCAGAGAGGGTGTATCTAGATTGATAAAGATGGACGGATTCGTTGATCTCATCGTACCTAGAGGGGGAGAGGGTCTGATCCGTTATATTTCACAAAATGCCTCTGTGCCTGTGGTGAAGCATGATAAGGGACTCTGTCATACATATATCCATCAAGATGCCAACCTAGAGCAGGCAGTAGCTATCGCTATCAATGCCAAATGCCAACGCCCTGGTGTCTGCAATGCTATGGAGACTCTGCTTGTAGATAGAGCCATCGCACATGAAGCACTCCCCAAGCTCTATGCTGCATTCAGTGCAGAGGAGACCCAGATGCGAGGAGATCCTGAAGTACAAGAGATCATAGAGGTAGAGTTGGCAACTATAGAGGATTTTGACAGAGAGTATCTTGCCAATATCCTCAGTATCAAAGTGGTAGAGGGTATGGATGAGGCTATCAGCCATATAGCTACTTATGGGTCGGGACACTCTGAAGCGATATTGAGTGAGAACTATACAGCAGCTGAAGCATTTCTAGATCGTGTGGATGCGGCTTGTGTCTATGTCAATGCCAGTACGCGTTTTACTGATGGCGGTGCTTTTGGTTTCGGTGCTGAGGTGGGTATATCAACCAACAAGCTCCATGCACGAGGACCGATGGGGATCAATGAGTTGACTACTTATAAGTTCAAGATCTATGGACATGGTCAGATCAGGAAGTAGTAGTTTTGGCAAATCAAGAGTCAGTACTTGTGATAAAATCACTTACCTTTGGGTACAGCAGAGAGAAGTTGCTCTATCAAGATTTTGGCTTGGAGTTGAAACGGGGTGAAGTGATATCGATCGTGGGCAAGAGCGGTAGCGGCAAATCGACACTCTTTGAACTCATTACAGACAATCTCAAACCGATAAGCGGCACTATCGAGAAGGGGAGAGTAGCTTGGGTTTTTCAAGACCCATATAGCTCCTTTCACCCTAGCTACGAGATACGAGATCAGATTGCTGATGTGGCATCCCTAGATGGTATAGAGCTGTTGAGTGCAGATATGGGGATCAGCGAAGAGCTCTTAGGCAAATTGCCTCATGAACTCTCAGGCGGAGAGTTGCAGAGATGCAGTATCCTCCGTGCACTGCTAATAGATCCGGATCTTATACTTTGTGATGAGCCGACTAGTGCATTGGATAATGTGATACAGTTGGATGTTATGAAGCTTATGTTAAAGTATTTGGATAGAGTAGGAATCCTTCTGATCACTCATGATATGGATCTAGCTCACTGGTCTAGTGATGTGATCATCCCAATAGAGTAATTAAGGGTATTAATGTATCAAAGAGTTATTATTATATTTTTATTGTCAGTAGTAGTGTTGTGGAGCGACTCAAACGAGACAAACAGCTCAAGATTTTCACTCTTCTCTAGTAAAAAAGAGGTCGTACTCCCAAGCAAAAAAATACAATTCAAATTTATAGGTGAACAAAATTTGGATGAGAGTGATCTGCAAAACGCTATGAGTGTAGATGTCAAGAGTAAGTTTCAATTTTGGAAAGAGTATAACCCAAAGATCAAAGAGAAACTGTTGCCTACCCTCCCTGCGACACTGAGAAGTTATCTTGACTCAGAAGGTTATTATGATGCAACCTATACAATCAAAATAACAAAAACAGATGTGATAGTGACGATCAAAGAGGATAAGCCGGTAAGAGTCAATGATATCAATATCACTAGTGATTATGATATCCAGAAGCTTGTCACTTTTGAAAAAGATGAGATCTTCACGGCAGAAAAATTCATCTCTATCAAGAGCAAGATCGTTAAGGAGATGATGAAAAACGGCTATTGCAGCTATAGCCTTGATAGCAAAGCTTATGTCGATCTGGACACTTATAGAGTGGACTTAAAGTATCTGTTGAAAAAGGGGGGAGTGTGTACTTTTGGTAAAGTCACTATCAAAGGGTTGGATACGATCAAAGAGAAGGTGGTGATCTCTCGCGTGAGAGCCAGAGAGGGGAGCCGCTTTAATACAGAGCATATACAGCAGAGTTATGATGCATTATATGCTCTAAATAGCTTTGATTATGTTGCAGTAAAATATGATCGAAAATTTTATAATGTTGTACCGATCGATATAGTGGCATCAGAGATATCGAAGCCTTGGTATTTTATGGCTGGTGTCAAATATGATACCAATGTAGGTGCAGGGGTACAGACTGAGATCATACGAAAAAACTTTATGGGAGGTGCCAAAAAGCTAAGAGTGCAACTCCAATACTCCCAGATCGAACAGTTGGCAGAGGTGATGCTCTTTACACCGGCGATGTTCGGTATCTCCGGCTACTATCTGGACTTGGCAACCAAGATAGGCTATAGCAACCTAGAGTATACAGGCTTTATGGAGAAGAAAGGATATGCCGAAGCATTTCTGACTTACACCAATGAAGTGTTGGAGTTAGATGCTGGTTTTGCTATCGAAAATATAGACATTTCACTCTTGGAAGATTATGATGAAGGGAAATTGACACAAGCAGTTGAACCGGGAACTTTTTTCTTGGCATATCCTTTTTTGCGTTTTACACTTGACAGGAGAGATTCAAAACTCAATCCAAAGTATGGATACTATCTATCTGGTATGATGGAGTATGGATTGCCTTATGATGGGGAAGCAAATGAGTATATCAAGTATGAGATAGAGGGGAGGGGAGTATATACACTTCACAATCTAACTATGGCGGCTGTTGCCAAGGTGGGAATCCTAGATGAGATAGAGAATCATGTCCCTGAGTCCAAACGATTTTTTGGCGGTGGTGCCTATAGCAATAGAGCTTATGGATATAAGAGAATGGGGGTTATCTTCAGTCCTACACGCTACGGGATAGAGGGTGCTTCAACTATGGCTAACCTCTCTTTGGAGGTGGATTATCCCATCTGGGGCGATATCTATGGTGCTGTTTTTAATGATAACACTATGTTGACTATCAACAGTTATGACTTTACTGGTGATATCATCAGTTCAGCTGGAGTGGGGATACGATATGTGACACCCATAGGTCCTATCAAGATAGATGTGGGGATGAATGTACGGGATATTTCCCAATATGGAATACAGTTTCAGATAGGACAATCATTTTGAAAAAACTATTTAATGGGATCTTTTATCTGCTCATAAGTATGATTCTCATCACAGTCATAGCAGTACTTTTTTTACTAAACTCAACCAAAACTATAGAGTGGGCAGCAGATAAGTATGCACCACAATATGGATTTGGATACAAGAGTATCTCTGGTGGTCTGCTCACCGGACTAGAGGTAGAGGATCTGACCTTCAAGGGAGACAAACTTCTCGATCGGTTAAAGATCAGATGGAATCCTGCACCTCTCCTCCGTAGCAGAGTCTCAGTAACTCACCTAGAAGCTACGGCTCTTGATGTAGAGAGTATCAAGAGGGTTGTATCTGCTTTTAGTTCTGACAAGGAGGACAACAGCACTTCTGTTCTGCCAGTCTCTATCGGAGTGAGGAAGCTACATATTACAGTCAACCCTTTTGAGCAGAGTGGTATAGAGATCAGAGCTGTCTCTCTGGGTGGGAAAGATATAGTCTATAGCAGTGACGGAGTTGACATTGATGATTTTCTATTGGCAGTTGATACCAATATAAGCAGCTTAAGATTGGGTGGAGGTGCCAATGACGGGAAAGTTGAGATATCCAAAATCTCACTTCTTGATATAGATACTGTGTCACTGCGGCAGATAGCAGATGGTTTTGCTCCAGAGGGTTCTATTGAGCAAAACCAAACAGAACCAAAAGAGATATCCCTGCAGAATGAGTCAGCAAAAAACGAGTTACTCAAAAATCCGCTGATACCTCATACTCTCTCGATAGATAGAGTAGAGGTATCTGTGAAGCCTGCAGAGTATCCCCAATTTATGCTAAATAGAGGGGAGTTGAATGCAACGGCAATTATGGTTGATATCGGTTGGGTACTGGAGAGAAAGCCTGAGGCTATTGGGGTTGGAGGGATTCAGCTTCTTGTTGATACCAATCTCACGCAACTCTCACTTGATGGGGATTTGGAAAAAGATATAGTCACCATCAACTCTCTCTCTATTCGTGATATCGATACACTTGCCCTCAAAGAGCTCTTTGCTTCAGATGAAACTGTCAAAAGAGAACCTGTAGAGAGTGAAGCCCCCAAAGAGTCTATGCCAACAGACAGTGATGCCAATCCTCTAATCCCAAAATACCTCATCGTAAAACATTTGGATAGTTCGATATTGAGTGCAACCTATGATCCTCTGCTAGTCAAGAGTGCAGAGGTGAATGCTACAGATATAAAGTTTGATATCCAAAAACTGGTAGCCGATAGTGGTGAAGTGGATATATATGTGGCAAGCAGTTTTGCAAATCTGATACAGCATGGAGTGATCAAGAGCAATCAAATCGAGAGTAGAGGACATATAACTCCACTCAAATTGCTCTTTGAAACTTACAAGATTCCTTTGAGAGAGGATGCATTGGGTCATATAGTTTTGGATATCAATGCGAACAGAGAGAAGGCAGAAGTTGATATAGTTATAGATGGCAAAGATATACTTCAGGCAGATGATGGTGGCTTCAATCTCAACACACTTCATTTGGCTAACCATATAACTTATCTGGTCTCCAAAAGCAGTCTCACTGTGAAGAGCGAAGGAGATATCACTACACCATATACGAAAAATCTCAAGCTTGACAATCTGTTGACATTTGAAGATGGTGTTTTGGGATACAGGGGCGAGGTGGATCCCGGTCCGCTAGAGGGGATAGATGGGAACTACACCAAACCTCTAGATGATCTGAAGATCACCTATAGGGGTGATGAAAAAAGCATCGAAGCGTTGATAGATTCAGAGGGGGTGATAGGAAAGTTTGTATCTTTGGATTTCAAAAAAGGGGAGTTTGATCTCGCCACCAAAACACCACTTGTTCTCAAAAACATGGTTTCACTTCCCGAGAAGCTCCAAGAGGCACAAGCATCACTTGATATCCATCTGCCTTTGGATTT
>JAYEOM010000038.1:2743-42251 GCA_034722955.1 Campylobacterota bacterium | reverse complement strand
ACAAGCATCACTTGATATCCATCTGCCTTTGGATTTTAACAAGATTACACCACTCAAGGCAAAAGCAAAGATCAGCTCCAATATGGCAAATATAGATGCAGATATTCTCTATGATAAAGAGATAAAAGTTTTAACCAAAACTATATTTCCAAAAGATTCACTCCTGAGAGGGTTTAGCAAGGAGTTAAACTTAGATGCACTCAGTCCCCTTGAAGCAGATGTGACGATGATAGAAAAAGTTCTGCATGTTGATGTCAAATCTACGGGTATCACCTCTAAAGTGAAGTTTGACATGGAGTCACAGGATCTTGACGGAGATCTGATCGTTGGGGGTGCCAAATTTATTTTTGACGGCAATCTTGACAAAAATGTGACACTAGATAACCAAGTTAGCTCACTGCAAACACTATTAAAGAAGATTCATACGATCTACGCCTTTGAGATGCCTCCATTGGATGGAGATATGAAAGTCACTATAGTTTTGCAAAATAAAAAAGATATATCATTGAATCTATACTCCAATGAATTGATCTATAAAGCAGATAGAACAACAGACCACATTCTCAATGATACGATGATCTCTTTAGGTTTCTCTGATGGGGTACTAAAGCTCAATCGCTATCATACAACTTTCCAAAAGCAAAAAATATTTGCGACCAAACCTTCTCTCATCAGCTTCAAAGATGGGAGTATAGAGATATCACCTCTCTGGGTCAATGATCAACTGAAAGTTACAGGTAGATATATTATCGAAGAGAAAAAAGGTGAAGTTTTAGCATTTGCCGATACCTTTACACTCTCTCATGAGTTGATAGATCTACAGAGTCATATAGATATCAAGACCAAACTTGATGGTCCAAAAACAGCCGTCAATGGAACAGTGACAATTTTAGGTGGAGATATACACTACAATATAGAGACGAAGAGCTTTGCCTCCGATAGCGATATACTCATCGTACAAAATATGAAAAAGAGTGGGTCTAGCCCCTTTATGGACAATCTCTCAGTAATGATAAAAGTCAATACCAAAAAGCACCTCCTTTACAAAACAGATGAAGCCAATATCAGAGCAAAAGCAGATATGCATATCCAAAAAGCACCTAAAGGACCTATCTATGTGCTGGGAACAGCTGAGGTATTAAAAGGGTCAAACTACACCTTTAAAAATAAAAAATTTGTCTTCAAGAAAAGTATAGTTGCCTTTACAGGAGATCCTAAAAAGCCGATCTTGGATATTGTAGCTATCTATAATTCGATCAATTACGAGATAAAGATACAGGTGACAGGAGATCCTACAGCACCCAATATAGTATTATCTTCAATTCCTAGCTTGACTAGAGAGCAGATACTCTCTGTGATTCTATTCGATTCAGAAGATGGCAGTGGCAGCAACAGTGGTGATGAGATGATGAAGATGATGGGTGGTGCTATGGCAAAATCTGTTCTTAACAATGTAGGGATCAAGATCGATCATCTATCCTTGGGTGCTGATGGAAGTATGGAGATTGGCAAAAAGATCTCTGATAAGGTTACGATCATCTATGTCAACGATGAGGTTGCCGGTGCGATACTTCAGTATGACTATAGCAGAGATATCAAAGCTGTGATCTCAACAGACTCAGAGTCAAGTGCAGCCGGTATCATATATAAGAGAGAGTTCAAAAATTTCGGGGAGCTCAAGGAGTTTAGATAATCCTTATGATAATCTATTTTTGAAATCCTGATAGCCAAACTCTCTGATGATATCTAGAGAGCCGTCACCTCTGAGGATAGAGATAGAGGGTAGTTTGATCCCATTGAAAGTGGTAGCTTTGACCATAGTATAGTGCATCTGATCTTCAAATATTATCCTCTCTCCGATCTCAAGTGGGGTATCAAAACTATAGTCTCCCATGATATCACCTGCTAGACAAGTGTTACCACTCAGACGATAAGTATAAGCCTTCTCCCCTGCTCTGCCGGCACTTCGCACCTCTGCACGATATGGCATGATGATAGTATCAGGCATGTGGGCTTCTGCTGAAGTGTCCAAGATAGCAATATCTATACCGTTATACACTATATCCAATACGGTCACCACAAGAGAGCCACTCTCCCATCCGATAGCTTCGCCCGGTTCAAGATAGACTTCTACTTGATACTTCTCTTTAAATTTTCTGACAAGGTCAATGAGCTTCTCTCTATCATAGCCATCTTTTGTGATATGGTGACCGCCACCAAAGTTGATCCATTTGAGCTGGTGAAGATAGGAGGAAAATTTATCTTCAAATGATTGCAGTACCTTTTCAAGTGCAGTGGCACTCTGCTCACAAAGTGCATGAAAATGAAATCCATCACAGCTATCTAGTATCTCCGGATCAAAGTTATCGATCGTTGTTCCTAGCCTAGAGTAGAGACCACATGGATTGTATAGCTCTACCGGCGACTCCGAATACTCTGGATTTATCCGAAGCCCAAGTGATAGTTTGGGATTTATATCTTTGGCTTTGCCGGCAAACCTCTGAAACTGTTGAGGTGAGTTAAATACTATATGGTGTGATATAGAGGAGATCTCCTCTATCTCCTCCTCTTTGAATGCAGGTGCATATGTATGCACCTCTTGACCAAATGTCTCAAAAGCTAGTTTTGCTTCATGAAGACCACTAGCACAACATCCATAAAGTTTCTCTTTGATCAGAGGAAATGAGCCCCAAAGTGCATACCCTTTGAGAGCGAGCAGGATCTTGGCACCACTCTTAGTCTGTATCTCATCTAGTATTGAGATGTTGCGTAGCAGCATATCCTCTTCCAATACCCATGCAGGTGATGGAAGTTGGGTTAGTACAGTCTCTATTTTGGATTCTATTTTCATAAGATGATTATAGCACAGCTTGAGGAGTAATCTACAGAAAAGAGCAGATTTAGTCTGAGATTAGGCTAGTTTTGGTTATAATTATAAATATGGGATAAACTGAGGTCTCTAAGTACATGCATAAAGGAACGATAATGAGCAGAGAAGATTTAGATAAAAACAGAGGTCGTATTGGATACGATGAGGAGCAGTTGTTGCTTGGGATAGATATGGTTGATAAGTTAAAGACAATCACTGAAATGATGCTATATTTTCTCGATCAGCGTCAGATCAAATTTACCTATATTCTCATTCGTTCAGATAGTGATGATTTCGAAGCTTTTTTGAAAGAAGAGAAGAGAGATACAGATGTTCTGATATCCTTAGCGGAGAAGGGACTCTTTGTCATTGTATGCCAAGAGACTGATATAGAGGGGGGTTATAGGTTTGCTGAAAGATTGGTACGCCATCTTAATATGAGGGATAATGCCAAATCTTTGAGTTGTAATGTTATGACAGTATCTACAACATACTATAGTGTTCAACATATTATTTTTCGCTTGTTAGATAGCTACCATATGTTCACTATGAAGGATCCAGATGATCGTATGGGTCCTATAGAGTTTCAGACTTTGTCCTAATAATCATCGTTTAAGTGGTTTTCAGATAAAATCGCGTCCTAAAACTGCAAAATCACCTAATAGATTAAGTGTTATGAGCAGAATCAAATTGAACAAGGAGATATGTTATGAAAAGAACATACCAACCACACAACACACCAAGAAAGAGAACACACGGATTTAGAACAAGAATGAAAACTAAAAATGGTAGAAAAGTTATCTCTGCTAGAAGAGCAAAAGGTAGAAAAAGATTAGCAGTATAAAGCAATTTACTCGGCTAAAAACCAGTAAAGAGTTCAATCGCGTCTATAAGCACGCTACTAAAACATGGCACACCCCATATTTTGTACTCTTTTTCAAGAGTGGACCAGAGTCAAAAGTGGGATTTGTCGCAAGTAAAAAATTGGGGAATGCAGTTCATCGAAATAGAGCGAAGCGTCTGTTACGAGCTCATTTTATTGAGAATATCGATAGTCTTAAAAGTGGAATCTATGTACTCGTTGCCAAGCCGACACTTTTCGAAAAGAATTTTCAGGAAATAACAAAAGCCTATCTTCATACACTTAAAAAATGTTCTGCACTTCAATTATCAACATAAAATAATTATTAGAGTCATGATAAATATAGTAATGACATTAAAGGTATTACATTGGAACAATTAGATCTTCAAAAACGGCTTATTATTGCCTTGGCACTCTCCTTCTTGGTATTTGTAGGATCTAGCTATTTTATGGGTGAGATAGCTCCTCCCAAAGTAGCTCAAGAGAGTAATCAAAGCAGTAACAATCAAGCACCAACAGTTGCAACCTCCAAAAATCAAGCAGAAGCACCCTCCTCTACAGGAGGAGTTGAGAGTTTGGCACCCACTCAAGAGGTTGGCACTCTCTTAACAGTAGTATCAAGTGACATATCAAGGATCTCGATAGATCAGTTTGGTCGTATCGGGCAGATAGAGCTACTAGAAGAGAAGTACAAAGATGATGAGGGCAACGATCTTAAGCTTCTCAACCGAGCTGGTGTTAAGCCATTGGAGATTCGATTTTCCGATGCTCTGCTCAATCAAGAGGCATTTAGAGTCCCCTATGAGAGTTCTGTAGCTCAAGTAGATTTCAGCAGTGCTCCAGCAAAGGTGATATTGACACAAAAGCTAACAGGTTTGACTCTGACCAAAGAGATCACCTTCTATGCGGATGGACACTATGATCTCAAAGTGACTACATCTAAACCAGCAGACTTTTTTCTCACTACAGGAGATAGACCAATTGCAGATACCTCTAACTATATCCTTGCTAAAGGTGCTTTGATTAGAGGGGTTGATGGTGTCATTACGACTATAGAGGATGGTGATTCTATCGGGGATGAGACATTTAAAAATGTCAGGTTCGTATCGGCATTTGATCGCTACTACGCTTCTGTACTCTATGACTTGTCAAAAGGTTTGGATGTCACTGTATCTACGGGTAAAAATGATGATCCTCTGATCTTTGTCCAAGGCAATAGTGAAATGGTGATACAGGGTTATCTAGGTCCCAAAGATTATAGAACTCTCAAGTCACTTAGTCCTGAATTGATAGATGTCATCGAGTATGGGTGGTTCACCTTCCTCTCGAAACCTTTCTTTGCTGTTATAGTATGGATATTTGGTTTTGTTGGAAATTGGGGATGGGCGATTATACTATTTACTCTACTAGTCAAGATCATCCTCTTTCCTCTCTCATACAAGGGCATGATGTCTATGCAGAAACTAAAAGATTTGGCACCAAAGATGAAGGATATCAAAGCTAAGTATGGCAAGGATCCTCAAAAGATGAACATGAAGATGATGGAGATGTACAAAAAGCAAGGCGCCAACCCGATGGGCGGATGTCTGCCGATGCTTCTGCAGATACCGGTATTTTTCGCACTCTACCGTGTCTTGCTCAATGCCGATGAGCTGCAGGGTGCACCATGGACACTCTGGATTCTTGATCTGTCCAAGATGGATCCATATTTTGTTCTCCCTCTTTTGATGGGGGCTTCTATGTATCTACAGCAGAAGATCACACCTAGTAATATCACTGATCCTCTTCAAGAGAAGATCTTTAAATTTTTCCCTGTGATAATGACAGTTTTCTTTGTCACTTTTCCATCGGGACTTGTTCTCTACTGGCTGACCAACAATGTTCTATCTATAATACAGCAATACTATATCAATCATGTTTACGAGAAAAATAAAGCATTAGAGATAGAAGCACACGATAATAAGGAAAAGGAGAGTTGATGAAGAAGATAGAAGCACCCACTCTTGCCGAAGCATATCAGAAGGCAGCAGAGGAGTTATCTTGCTCTATTACCGAGTTGAATTATGAGGTGATCCAACATCCATCTAACGGAATTTTGGGAGTGTTCAAAAAAAGTGCGATTATTGTTGCAGAGTGTCAACGCAAGAGCAGTGAAGCCAAGAGTATAGATACGAACATCCAGGAGATTGTTGCCGAAGAGATCATAGAGGAGGTATTGACTGCGACGGAAGAGGAGTCAAAACCTGTTGATATCAAAGAGAAGATAGCGGAGCCGGAAGAGCCTGCTCACTCTGCAGACAAGACTCCCCAAAGAGTGAAGAGTACGCTTGATGAGGAGTTGACTCATAAAGATGATGTTGTACTTGATAGTTTTTTTGAATCTAAAGATACAGAAGTTGAGCAGAGACCAGAAAATAATAACTTGGAGTTAGCAGAGAAGATCGAAGCTGAGTTAGTAGAGTTGCTCTCTCATAGCTGTTTTGCTATCGATACGGTAGAGGTAGATGTGGTAGATGATACTGCACTCATATTTATCGATGGTGATGATGCAGCTCTATTGATAGGCAAAGAGGGATATCGCTACAATGCACTCTCCTATCTGCTTTTTAACTGGTTGCATACCAAACATGATCTCTATATCAAGCTGGAAATAGCACAATTTCTCACTACACAGCAAGAGATGATCCGTAACTATATCAAACCTGTTATAGAGCATGTCACGATCAACGGCAGAGGAAAAACAAGACCTCTCGATGGGATATTGGTGCAGATAGCACTAGAGCAGCTTAGAGAGGCATTCCCCAATAAATATGTGGCTATCAAGACAGGTAGAGATGGTCGAAAATTTATCATACTTAACGAGTTTAACAACAGAAACAATGCCTGATACTATAGTCGCTATTGCTACAGCACATGGCGTCTCATCTATCTCTATCATTCGATTGAGCGGAGAGAGTGCTCTCTCCATCGCCCAAAAGATCTCTGCAAAAGAGATCATACCTCCTAGAGAAGCTATTCTCACCTCCCTCTACAGCTATCACAGTGTATTGATCGATCAAGCCATAATGATCTATTTCGTATCACCCAAAAGTTTTACAGGTGAAGATATCATAGAGTTCCAGTGCCATGGCGGTCTCATCGTAGCACAAGAGGTCTTGGATGCAGCTACCGCATTTGGAGCAAGGCTCGCTCTGCCCGGAGAGTTTTCAAAGCGTGCTTTTCTCAATGGCAAAATAGATTTGACCAAAGCAGAAGCAACTGCCAAGTTGATCGAAGCCAAGAGTGTTGATGCAGCAAAAATACTTGCCCGTCAACTCAAAGGGGAGCTCAAGGTATTTGTGGATGAGAGTCGTGATGCACTCTTGAGAGCTTTGGCATATTCTGAAGTGATGATAGATTATGCCGAAGAGGATATCCCCGAAGATATAGTCGAAAATATGATGAAGCAGTTAAATGATCTGAGCAATCAAATGGCTCAAATCGTAGAGAGAAGCCACCAAAGGAGAGGCTTGATCGAAGGTTTCAAGGTGGCTATCATAGGCAAGCCCAATGTAGGAAAAAGCTCTCTGCTAAATGCACTACTCAGTTATGATAGAGCCATTGTGAGTGATATAGCAGGGACTACGAGAGATACGATAGAGGAGCAAGTTCGCATGGGGTCACATATCATTCGATTGGTTGATACGGCAGGGATACGAGAGGCTCGTGATGTTATAGAGAAGATTGGTGTTGAGAGATCGATAGACTCTTTTGAAGATGCAGATATCATCATAGCACTATTTGATGGCAGTAGAGTATTTGATGGAGAGGATGAGCAGATTGTCTCTCTGCTAGAACAGTCCAGAGAGAGAGAGTTGATCATCGCTATCAATAAAAGTGACTTGCCAAACAACTTTGAAAAGAGTAGACTCCTATATTTTGATCCTATAGCAGTGAGTGCAACTATGGGGTTTGAGCGATTGACTGATCGTCTAAAAGAGCTGCTCGATAGTGTAGGCAAAGGTGAAGAGTTGATGCTGATCTCAGCTCGTCAGATAGAGGCAGTCAAACAAGCCAGAGATGCCATCGACCAAGCTAAAGTACCTCTGCAAAATGGAGAATTGGAGTTTTTTTCTTACTATCTACAGGATGCTGTAGAGTTTATATCTTCTATCTCCAAGCCATACAATAGTGAAGAGATACTCGACAAGATGTTCGGAGAATTTTGTCTAGGGAAGTGAATCCAATAAATATTATATAATATTTAGGATATAATAGCAACAATACAATCAAAAAGGGTTCCAATGTTAAAGTATCTTCTTCTTATATCAACACTGCTATTTTCACTTTTTTTCTTTTCGGCATGTGTTGGACAACCTACAGCACCGGTAGCAAAAGCAAAGAAAACTGCCGGTAGCGGAACACTCTGGGCAGAGAGTAAAAATGTAGATGCGGATGAGGATGACAATGTTGATGTCTCAGACCTCAACAAAGATGTGACTAGTGGTGCAGAGGCGACAAGTGGCGTAGATAAAAAAGTTCGTATATCTTTTCCTGCTGAAGAGTATAGTACCCTAGAGCGAACCGGCAAAGGAACCATCCAAGGATATATCTATCTCCAAGATGCTTATGGCACAAAGATCAATGGAGCCAAAACAAGACTATATCTCAATCCTGTCACAAGCTACTCAAGGCAGTGGTATGAAGATAGTTATATCGGTGGATACAAGATGGGCAAAGCTGACTCAAGGCTCTTTAACTATCTGAAGTTTACTGCATCAGATGAGAGTGGTGCGTTCGCTTTTTATGGTGTGCCAACGGGCAAATACTATCTCATAGGTACAGTTGCCTGTGGAACACAGTGTGGCTATAGCAGCAGTAAAAATATCCGAATAGCTACAGAACTCTTCATCAGCGGCAATCAAATCCTAAATCAGGATCTGACCCGATCTATTCAAAGGTAACTAATATACCTCTTTTAGCATCTTGTAGAGTTCGTCAGGTGTGACCGCAGGGTTCTCTTCCAAGATACGCTGCATTACGACATTATCCTCCTCTCCATCCCATATCTTGATGTAGCTCCCCTCTTTGTACCCATGATCTTGTCTAAATTGGTTGAGGATATTTTTGCCGATGTAGAGTTGATACAGTGTGTCCAGGTTGAGATTTGACTCTATGGCTACATCTACAAATGCCTCCATCAACCTATCGGTAGATTCATCACAAAAAAGCACACGCATCAACTCTTCTGCTATAGCTATCTGCTGATAGTGGTCTCTTCGTGTTGGCTGACTCGCTTCTGTAAACTTTTGATAGTTTGGGATAGATTGGATATCTGCTGTTAATGTTTGGATATCTCCTTTTTCATTGATCTTGTACTCTTGAAGCATTTGGCTCATGATAAAGTGCCATATATCGACAGCTTCTATTTTGATGTTGTCATAATTGGGCTCTGCATCAATGTTTTTCCAATGCTTCCAAGGATAGGAGTCGATAAGTTCGGCACACTCAAGATAACTACAGCGTCTCCAGTCTATCACTTTACCATTTTTTGTCACCCCTCTCTCCCAACCCTCTCCATTGGTAGCATCATTTAGTTGCTGTTGCAGTGTTAGCATTTGTGTTATTTTATTCATACTTTTCTCTCCGTTTATTGTGAGAAGTATTTTATCAATTTCACCTTTATGTATAGTTTTATACTTTCTAAATAGTACAAAATGCTATATTGTTGGGAACATTAGTAGTCAACAAGATCAAGTTTATCAATGAAGATATCGTAGCAAGTGCTGGAGATGAGAGTGATATATACATCTGGAGAGTGAATTGAATAGAGCAATAATCAGGTTTTAACAATCCTTTGGATAATATATCTTCCAATTTTGGGATAAATGGAGTGACCAATGAATGAAGCAAAATATATCTGGATGAATGGTGAGTATATTGAGTGGAAAGATGCAACAACCCATGTCCTCTCCCACACACTGCACTATGGCAATGGTGTGATAGAGGGGACCAAAGCTTACAAAACAGCTGATGGTTATGCTATTTTTCGTCTCAATGACCATACAGAGAGACTTATGGAGTCTGCTAAAATGACACTCATTGATATTCCTTATGGTATCGAAGAGCTCAATGAAGCACAGATTGAACTAGTTCGCAAAAACGAGTTCAAAGGTAACAATATATATATCCGACCTTTTGCCTTTTTAGGCTATGGTGTTATGGGGGTTTACCACAAAGATGCACCGGTAGAGACTGTACTGGCTGCTTGGGAGTGGGGAGCTTACCTCGGTGAAGATGGACTCAAAAAGGGTATCAAACTCAAGATCGCTTCGATGACAAGACCCGCCAACACCTCCAATATGGGAAAAGCCAAAGCAACAGCAAACTATCTAAATAGTCAAATGGCAAAATATGAAGCTATAGATTGTGGTTACGATGAAGCACTGCTGCTTGATGATCATGGCTATGTAGCAGAGGCTAGCGGTGCTTGCTTTTTCATCGTCAAAGATGGCAAGATCATCTCTCCGCCACATGATAACTCACTAGTCTCTATCACACAGAGAACAGTTATAGAGTTAGCTCAAGATTTGGGCTATGAAGTAGTGAGACAGAGGCTGAGCAGAGAAGAGCTCTATGTTGCAGATGAGGCATTTTTGACAGGAACTGCTGCGGAGATCACTCCTGTGCGTATCATAGATGCCAGAACTATTGGAAATGGAGAGAGAGGGGTTATCACCGAGAAGATACAGAGTGCTTATTTTGATATTGTCTTTGGACGCAACGAAAAGTACAAACACTACCTTACCTATCTTTAATCAACTAACTTTCCTTGGCTGCTAAAGCTTGGGAACAAACCATATACAAAATCACACTTAAGGAAACAACTAAATGCCAGCTGACATGAATGACTATTTCAAAAAGAAAAAACCTACAAACAACAGTAGTGGGAACAACAATGGAAATAACAATGGAAACAACAATGGAAACAGAGGCGGAGGATTCAATATGAATAATCCTCTTGATAATAATGGAAATATCGGAAAAGCGATGCCATGGATCATTACTATTGTTATAATAGGAGCGATTTTCATAGCCTTCAAACCATTTACTATTATCAACTCGGGTGAAGTAGGTATATTAGTAAAGACTGGTAAATTTGATCAGACTCCTTTGGATGCAGGATTGCACTTTTATATTCCTGTACTTCAAAAGATCATCCCTGTCAATACGCGTATCCGAATGATCACCTATAGCAATATCTCTACAGATGCACTTGGTGACTCATATAGAGGTTTTGAAGGCGGACTCAGGAGAAACCCTGCTATCTCTGTACTGGACAAGCGGGGATTGACTGTCAATATCGATATCGCCGTTCAGTACCGTCTCAAAGCAGAATCTGCTCCAGCTACGATCGAAAAATGGGGATCAAGCTGGGAGGAGAAGATCATCAACTCCAAAGTTAGAGAGGTAGTTCGTGATGTTGTAGGACAATACACAGCCGAACAGCTCCCTGAAATGCGTAATGAGATTGCGGTAGCTATAGAGAGAAAAGTCAAAGATAGTGTTGATGAGCTCCCAAACAAACCAGTAGTATTGACATCTGTTGAACTAAGAACTATAAATCTCCCTAAAAAGATCAAAGATCAGATCGAGAGGGTACAGATAGCAAAACAGGATGTTACCATCGCAGAACAACAGAAAGAGAAAGCCAAACAAGAGGCACAGCGACAAGCTGAGATCGCTAGAGGTCAAGCAGAAAAAAATAGAATCGAAGCACAGGGTGAGGCAGATAAGATTCGTATCGAAGCAGAGGAGCAATCCAAAGCCAACATACTCATCTCTGACTCACTTACACCTCGACTCATAGAGCTAGAGCAGATCAAGACACAGGGTAAATTCAATGAAGCACTCAAAGTCAATACCAATGCACAGATCTTCCTTACTCCTGGTGGTGCCGTACCCAATATCTGGGTCGATACTAAAGGCAAAGCAAAAGAGTCTGTTATTCGCTCTGAAGTTGTAAGCCAATAGAACAAATTTAAACTTTACATTATGGAGAGAGACCGATGCAGCTAGACTGGCAAAAAAACCCTATCATCCCCGCTATCGCACAAGAGAGCAAAACCAATGAGGTTTTGATGCTCGCTTATATGAATGAAGAGGCGTATAATCTAACTCTCTCTACAGGGTATGCACACTATTTTAGTCGCAGCAAGCAGCGCATCTGGAGAAAAGGTGAAAGCTCTGGACATACTCAAAAAATTGATGATATCCTACTCGATTGTGATGCTGATACACTCATTCTCAAGATCCAACAAAAGGGTGTCGCTTGTCATACCGGTCGAAAAAGCTGCTTTTTTACCTCAACACTAGAGGAGAGGATCATTGCAGAAAAAGAGGTCGATACTGATGCTATATATGGTGTAGTTGATACCCTGTATCATACGATCCTCGAACGAAAGAGCAGTAAAGATGAGAACTCTTGGACCAAAAAACTACTCGATGATAAAGGACTCCTCCTATCCAAGATCCGTGAAGAGGCAGATGAAGTGTGTGTGGCTATCGATAGCGAGAGTGATGAGCAAGTCATCTATGAATCTGCCGATCTCCTCTACCACGCTCTAGTAGGACTTGGACTACGAGATATCAGCCCTGATCGTGTCAAACAGGAGCTGACTAGACGATTTGGTATGAGTGGCATAGAAGAGAAAAAGAGTCGTACAAGTTGATCCTCACTAGATATGAAATCTAACAATGACATGGAGCATCTAGAGTGCTACTGCTCAGAACGAAACAGTCCAAAAATGAAAGAGTTTTTTGAAGATATCCCAGAGGGGTATTGCGGTTTTTGTGATATATGCGGAGAGCTGGGTCATACTCGTGCACACCCTCGCTCTCCTACTACAGGAGCATGGTGTGACAAGCATTATCAAGATCTACTATCTCATCGTATCTTTACACTAGGAGAGATCATTTTAGCCCTCTTTATAATCACTCTTCTTATAGGTGCCGGTGGCATACTATGGCAACTGTTTAACTAAGATATTGTATGTCCTACAAAAAAAATAATGCTAAAAATGCTATCCATGGATTTTTCCTGTCACTTGCAGTCACTGTAGCCGAACCCTCTACTATCCTGCCACTCATAGTCAGTCACTTTAGCTCAAACCTCATACTTGTAGGACTATTTGCTTCACTTCTAAGAGGTGGTGCTATCGCAGTTCAACTCTTTGCTGCCTTTTATGCACAGAGTTATGAACGGGTACTTCCCTATCTGAGAATAGTCTTTTTCTTCAGGTTTTTCTCATGGTTTATGATAGGGTTTGTGATATACATCATAGGTGACAGTAACAAAATACTAACCCTGTGGCTGATAGGAATCGGTCTCTTTTTCTTCTCATTTTCTGCTGGTTTTGGAGGTATCTACTTCAAAGAGATCATAGCCAAAGTCTTTAGCAGGGAGGAGCGGGGCAGAACTATGGCAAACAAACAACTCTTTGCTTCCATCTCAGCTATCCTGAGTGGCGGAGTGACTGCTATCATCCTAGAGAACTTTGAAGCACCGATGAGTTATGCTTATCTTTTTATGGTCAGTGCACTGCTGATGTCTATAGGACTCTATGCTTTTGCTACGATAGATGAACCAGTCAAAAAAAACATTTCTCAAAAAGAGGCATCATTTGGACTATTCATCAAAAATACCCTCTCTATATTCAGAGATGATCAAAGATTGAGACTGCAAACAGCGATATCTCTGCTAGGCTACTCTTTTCTCATGTCTCAACCATTTGTCATCCTAAAAGCCAAGAACTCTTTCGAGTTGACTGGTTGGCTAGTAGGAGGATTTATCACGATACAGATGATCGGCAGTATGCTTGGCAACCTGCTACTATGGAAGCGTTTCAAGGATAACTATATCTATATGATGCAGATCGCTTACATCATCACCATCTCTGCCTTTATCATCGCTATTTTTGCATACAATCCTATCCACTACGGTATCATTTTTTTACTTTTTGGTATCGCTATAGATGGTTTCAGAAATGCTGATATGAACCTCATCCTTGAGATCGCTCCAGAGGCAAAACGCCCAGTATATATCGCCATACACTCTACCCTCTCCTCTATTGGACTCTTTTTTGCTATCCCTGGTGGCTATATTTTGCATAGTTTTGGCTATACACCTCTCTATCTTTTGACACTTATGATGCTCGGTCTAGGAGTGATGACGACCAATAGACTAAAAAAACTAAATAAGGCAGCCTCTAATGATTTGTGCCAAAATTAAGAGACTTAATACTATACTTGATTTTACAAATTAAATGAAGGAGTATTTATGAAAAGGTTAACACTATCTCTCGTATCTATTTTAGCCCTGAGTGGAGTACCATTCGCAGGAGGAGATATCGCACCTATAGAGGAGTCGATAGCCCAAGCACCTGTTGAGGTAAGCAGCAGTGCATTTTATATAGGGTTGGGGTATAGCTATCTAAGCTCCAACCGAACAGCATGGCTCAACAACCATACAGACCCTCGCAACGGTCAAATAGTCAAAGATACAGACTCAAATGCCAATAATATTTTACTCCAAGCAGGGTATCAAGTTAACCAATATTTTGCCATAGAGGGGAGATACACTCTCTCAGCTGGTGACTTCTCATTGGCTCATAACCATAACGATGGACTCGAAGAGGATGCAGATATCGACCTCACCAATATAGCCATATATCTCAAGCCTATATACCCTATAGGAGATCTCTCAATATATGGGCTATTAGGGTATGGAAAGGTAGAGAGAGAGTTCAACCAAGAGCCTCATCACTCTTGGGATGGCAGCGGATTTCAGTGGGGATTGGGAGTTCAATATACCATCAAAGAAAATCTATCAATTTTCGCTGACTACACACTATGGTACGATGAGGATGGCGAAGCACATGAGCGTCTGCCTAGACTGCTAGATACAGACTTCTCCGTTATAAGTATAGGATTGACCTATAAGTTTTAAATCCCACCCAATATCTACTTGAATCAATCCCCAGGATGTATAACTTCGGGCTTTTGATATTGAGTCGGACCATTTTTCCACTCTGAACTCTTGTACCAAGCTTCAGGATATCCAACCTCTTGAGCCATCTTTTCTGGTTCATTGACATAGAGCAGGTGGGTAGAGTTGTTTTTGGGAGCCTCCTAAGGTTATATTTATCGTTCGACCATTATAATGGGAATGAGAGTCATAGTACCAATCCATATCTAATTTAATTGAACAAAAGGGGTAATTGTGAAAAAAACAGCTCTTAAAGTCTTAGCTCTATATTTCATAGTAGTATCTACAGTGATAGGTGTCGAATTTTCAGCTGATGAAGTCACGGCGATGGCTGGAGGGGTGAAGGGGAAAATCTATTATAAAAATTCTACTACCCGTCGCAATGAATCAATGGGAATGATCATGATACTTAAATACCCATCTATGTATCAGATTTTTACCAATACAAAAAAATACATTGCTTTAGATATGGAGGAGGAACTCAATAAGAGTAAAAATCCTATGGCTGGTTTATCATTTGAGGAGATAGTCAAGAAAAATGATATGAAAAAAGTAGGAAGTGAAACTATTCAAGATTTTGATTGTATCATTTATGAAGGAGATTTTGCCTTGAGCGAAAAAATACCGCCTATGCATATGAAAATATGGTATTCGCAGAAACTTGAATATGCACTTAAAGTGGATATGACTCTACCGGCACCTATGGGAACAATCTCATCACATATTGAAAACATCAAAGTAGAAAAACAAGCAGATGCACTATTTGAAATCCCTTCTGGATATACTAAAGTTGACACCATTCAAGAAGCTATGGGAATACCTAACTTCAAGTAGCCTTATCAGAAATCATAAAAGCGGAGATTGAACGGCAGGGGTGTAGATCTAAAGCAGATACTTGATATTATGAGAGAGGTGGCATTGTCACATCCGGATGTACTGAAAGAGCCTACCCCATTGGCGGTATTTCAGGGGTTTGGTGACTACTACCTGGAGTTCAAGCTTTATTTTCGGCTTTCTCAAAATCTTATTGTGGCACCGAGTGATGTCTCTATCGGTATATACAAGGCACTGAAGGAGGCAGGTGTGAAGATGCCGGTCGAGAAGAGAGAGTTGAAGCGTGGGAAAATACAGCAGGATAAATCCTGAAAAAATTACTATATATCCTGCTCTATCACTTGGGTAAACTTACCAAAATAGATCTTTTTGAGCTTCTCTAGTGGCATCTCAACAGCATTTACCTTCACTGTATCTCCACCAACTTGACCGATATCTTCGATCCTCAATCCAAGATCTATAGCCATCTTTGCAACTGCTTCTACATTCGCAGGTTCTACTTCCAAGAGTGCTCTTGATTGACTCTCATCGAAGATATATCTACTCTCCTCAACATCTACACTCACAGTAGCACCTCTGCTAGAGAGAGCTGCCATTTTGGATATAGCTATAGAGACACCACCTACATTGACATCTTTTGCTGAAGCTAAGAGACCCTTTTTATTTGCCTCTATCACCAACTCCCAGAGTTTCAACTCTTTTTGATAGTCGATCCTAGATAGTGATCCGACTGTCTCCCCAAATAACTCTTTGATATAGAGGCTTCCTCCGAACTCTCCTGTTGTAGCTCCTACCAGAAGTATACGGTTTTCTTTTTCTTGAAATATACTCGGAAGGATGCGATTTTCATCCTCATTGACACCCACCATTGCTATAGCTGGTGTAGGGAAAACACTCACTCCATTGGTCTCATTGTAGAGCGATACATTTCCACTGACAACTGGTGTCGTCAACTTAGAACAAGCCTCCTTGATCCCCTCACAAGCCTGTGCAAACTGCCACATGACTTCAGGGTTCTCCGGATTGCCAAAGTTGAGACAGTCAGTGATCGCTAGAGGTTGTGCACCACTCATAGCTACATTTCTGCCACTCTCGATAACTGCAAGTGCAGCACCTTTGAATGGATCTATATAGCAGTATCTAGGATTACAGTCGGAACTCATCGCCAGTGCTTTGCCACTCTCTTTGACGCGAATGGAGCTGGCATCCAGAGAACCCGGTGCCTTGACTGTATTGGTCTGCACCATAGAGTCATACTGGTTGTATACCCAAGCTTTATCCACCACCTCAATAGAAGAGATAAGTTTTTCAAATGCCTCTTGATCATCTATACTCCGATAGGAGTTAACTGTTTTCTGGTTGATCTCATCGAGATAGTCTGGTCGTTTAGTTGGACGATCAAGGATGGGTGCCTCTTCACTCACGGGGTCGATAGGCATATTTGCACAGGACTCCCCATGCCAGAAGAGTTCCATTATCCCCGTATCTGTCACTTCACCCACAACCGCTGCATCGAGATCCCACTTCTCAAAGATATCTATGATCTCCTGCTCACTGCCTTTTTTGGCACATAGGAGCATCCTCTCTTGTGACTCAGAGAGCATGAAGTCATACGGTGTCATCCCCTCTTCTCTTGCAGGAACTCTATCGAGATGCATGATCATCCCCGAACCGCTTCTCCCTGCCATCTCAAAGGCTGAACTAGTGAGACCGGCTGCACCCATATCCTGTATACCCACAACATGATCTGTTTGGAAGAGCTCCAGACATGCTTCAAGAAGCAGCTTCTCTGTAAATGGATCTCCAACCTGTACTGTTGGACGAAGTGATTTGCTCTCTTCAGTGAAACTATCCGAACTCATCACAGCACCGCCCAAACCATCACGACCTGTCTTGGAGCCAACATAGATGACTGGATTTCCTATACCTTCTGCCAAACCCAAGAAGATTTCATCAGATTTTGCCAAACCCAGAGCAAAAGCATTGACAAGTATATTGCCGTTGTAACTCGAATCAAAACTCATCTCTCCGCCGATAGTAGGAACCCCCATGCAGTTCCCGTAACTACCTATACCATCAACAACACCTCTTACTAAGTGTCGCTGATATCGTGACACTTCACTATCACCTTCTATATCACCAAAACGGAGTGCATTGAGGTTGGCTACAGGTCTTGCTCCCATCGTAAAGACATCTCTCAGGATACCCCCAACTCCTGTAGCTGCTCCCTGAAAAGGCTCGATAAAACTGGGGTGATTATGGCTCTCCATCTTAAATACAGCTGCTACTCCATCACCGATATCGATAACTCCTGCATTTTCACCAGGTCCTTGGATCACCCATGGTGCCTCTGTTGGAAAACCGTTGAGATACTTTTTGCTTGACTTATAAGAGCAGTGCTCTGACCACATCGCAGAGAAGATACCGATCTCTACGATATTTGGTTCCCTGCCATCAAGTATCTGTTTGATATGATCATAGTCTGCTAGAGTGAGCTTATGGGCTTTGAGAACTTCTTCGATATTTTCGACTGCTTGTGACATGGGATGGTTCCTTTTGAGGTAATAAAGGGTACCTCTAATAACTAGGTGATATTCACAATGCCCTTGGGGTGTAAAGAGTGCCTAGCCTAATCAAAAGCTGGAACTGTTGTGAGTATCACCTAGTTATTAGGGGTGCCCAGAAGCTATTATAGGTAAAAAGTGCTAAATATGTGATAAATTTTACAGTAGCTCTTCTAACTCTTATCAGTGATGCAGATCTATTTTGCCCCCTCTTTCAGAAAAACTGTCTTTATTGTTTTTATCAAGATCACCAGATCCATCCAGAGATTCCAGTTGCGTATGTACCATAGATCCAGATCTACTCTGGAGTTGAAGTCTATATCGCTTCTCCCGCTAACTTGCCAAAGCCCTGTGATACCAGGACGAACTGCCAAGATATTGTGGAGAGCATCTCCTGCTTGGCTCTCCTCATCTGGCATATATGGACGAGGACCTATAAAGCTCATCTCCTGCTTGAATACATTAAATATCTGAGGAAGCTCATCTAGTGAAGTGCGGCGAAGCATTTTTCCTATAGGTGTGATGCGTGGATCATCTCTGTATTTGTGATACTGTCTATAGTAGTCTCTCTCTTCCGGATGCTCCTTGAGATGTTCTCTGAGCAAGCTGTCACCATCTTCGTACATGGTTCTAAACTTATAGCAGATAAAGAGATCACCATCTCTCCCTAGTCGTTCTTGCTTGAATAGAGTAGGGCTTTTTGGCTCCTCCCTGCGTATACGATAAGCGATATAAGCCATAGGCAGGAGTAGAAAAGGGAAAATAGTCACAGAGAGCAGAAGATCAGTGATACGCTTCAGCAGCAAGCGGTACCTGCTCTTGAGTCTATTTTGAAAAACTATGAGATTGGTTCTTGTGTTGGAGAGTTCATAGATATGTGAATGTGTCAAATCATAATCATCTATGAGAGGTATAAAGATCACTTCACTTCTATTTTGTATCTCTGAGGAGATCACACTCTTGAGCGTAGCAACATCACTATTTTTAGAGTTTACAAAAACAGTTGATGGCTCTTCACCCTCTTTGGGTCGTATATATCCTAGATAGGGGTTTCCATATATCTCATCCATCAAAAAAGGATCATCACCATAGATCTCAGCTCTCTTTCTCCATAAGCCCAAATTGTAAAGTAGTTTTTTTGTGAAGTTCTTCGAGAGAGGGAGTATGATGGCCATGATCAAAAAGGATAAACCTATCACACTCCTAGAGTATACTCCTATCGATTTAGTCATAGCCAGATAGGCGAATACAAGCAGAGCACTAAAGATGATACCCTTGAAAATCAATCTGCTCTCATGCCAAAAATCGTAACGATATGTATAGATCCCCTCATAAGCAAAAAGTAAAATCGGCAAGATATAGAGTGGCAGAAGTGCACTATAGTTTGAGAGTGAGGCAGTATGCGGTGCACCAAACAGATCAGCAAAATTGCTTCGGATAGAGTCAGCAAAGTAGATAGAAAAAGAGATAATCAAGAGATCAATCAGTATAAACAGTATCTTTGCCGTGATCTCTTTCATCGATATCTCCTAATCTATTGCTTTATGATCCTCACCATGATGACTCCATCGATACTCTCTAGCTCTGAGATGACAGCATCACTGATATCGCCATCTACATCTATAATATTGTAAGCGAAATCACCCTTACTCTTGTTGAGCATGTCGTAGATATTGATATTGTGATTTGCCAGTATTGAACTGATCTCACCTATCATATTGGGGACATTTCTGTTTGCAATTGTGATTCTCTTCTCCCCTGCTGTTTTAGGCAGGAGACAGTGAGGGAAGTTGACAGAGTTTTGGATATTACCATTTTCTAGATAATCCCTGATCTGCTCTACTGCCATCACAGCACAGTTCTCTTCTGACTCAGCTGTCGATGCACCTAGATGAGGGATAGGCACCACACCCTTCACGCCCAATAGCTTCGCTTCAGGGAAGTCTGTGACATAGGCAGAGACTCTGCCACTGGCAAGAGCTTGAATCATATCATCATCATCGACTAGACCGCCTCTGGCAAAATTGATGATCTTGATCCCATCTCTCATCATCTTGAACTTCTCTGCATTGAACATCCCTTTGGTACTATCCAGTAGAGGGATATGGATAGTGAGATAGTCTACCTCAGCCAAAAGTGTCTCTAGACCTGATGCTTTTTTGACACTGCTGGAGAGTTCCCACGCCGCATCTACAGAGAGGTAAGGATCATAACCCACAACCTTCATCCCCAAATCCAAAGCGTTGTTGGCTACCATCGCACCGATAGCACCCAAACCTACAACACCTAGTGTTTTACCTTTGATCTCACTGCCTGCAAAGTTAGATTTATTTTTCTCTACTAGTGCAGGGACACTCTCTCCCTCATCCTTGATGCCCTCTACCCAAGATATACCGCCACTGATATCTCTAGCAGCAAGAAAGAGACTAGCTACCACTAGCTCTTTTACGGCATTGGCATTGGCTCCCGGTGTGTTGAAGACTACTATACCCTGTTCGCTGCACTTCTCTATAGGTATATTATTGGTACCTGCACCAGCTCTTGCTATCGCTTTTAGATTGTCATCAAATGGCATGTCGTGCATCTTGAAACTTCTGACAACCATAGCATCAGAGCTCAAGATCTCACTAGCTACCTCATAACGATCTCTCGTGAAGTGATCTAGTCCAATCGGAGATATCCTATTGAGTGTTTGAATTTTAAACATATTTTCTCCTATTAGCGATTGTCGTTAGCGAATTTTTCCATAATGTCCACAAGGGCTTGGACACCTTCTAGACTCATAGCATTGTATATAGAAGCTCTCAATCCGCCTATAGAGCGGTGTCCTTTGAGTCCAACCATACCACTATCAGTAGTGAGTTTGACTAGTTGTGCTTCAAGATCGGCATCTTTGTCTCTGATATTGAAAGATACATTCATCAAAGATCTAGAGTCCATTTGGGCATGACCTACATAAAAACCATCACTGTTATCTATCGCATCATAAAGCAGTGCTGCCTTCTTTTCATTATCTTTTTGGACAGCTTCGATACCGCCACGCTCTTTGATCCACTTCATGATAAGACTCAAGATATAGATACCAAAAGTCGGTGGCGTATTGTAGAGTGAGTTGTTATCAGATTGTGTATTGTATCTGAGCATTGATGGAGTATTATCTTTCACACGACCAAGAAGCTCTTTTTTGATGATGACGATCGTCACACCTGATGGACCGGCATTTTTCTGAGCACCGGCAAACATGAGGTCTACTTTTGACCAATCTACAGGATATGAGAATATATCACTTGAAGCATCCACTACTAGAGGGGCTTTAGTCGATGGAAATGTTTTGTACTGGGTACCATAGATCGTATTGTTTGAAGTGATATATGCAAAGTCTGCATCATCACTAAAGTTGATATCTTTTGGGATATGGTTGTGAGAACTCTCTTTTGAACTTGCAATGATATCAAAATCTATACCCTGTATCTTTGCCTCTTTGATCGCTTTGGCTGACCAGCTCCCTGTATCAACATATTGTGCTTTTCCTCCAAGATAGAGATTTATAGGTACCATAGCAAACTGCAGTGATGCACCACCCTGAAGCAATAAAATATCATAATCATTAGGAATCTTATAGAGCTCTCTCATCAAAGAGAGTGCTTCTGTATGGACATCATCATACATTTTTGATCTATGTGAAGCCTCCATGATAGACAAACCTTCACCCTGATAATCCACTAAATTCTTCTGTGCCTCCTCTAACACCTCCAAAGGTATCGCTGAAGGACCTGCTCCAAAATTGAAAACTCTACTCATAAAAACTCCTCATGTGATTATTTGTTCGCCATTATACATAAAAATTGATAAATAGACTCTAACTACTACTTATTATAATCTTTATTATAAGATTATAATATTTATCTACATCTTATCCATAATATCCTCTTGCTCTTTAGCACGCTTTTTACTCTCCTCTAGCGACTTCTCAGCCAAGCCCATCGCATCAGTGCGACTATCGAGATATGTACCTACAGGGTTCTCCACCTTTGCATCACTAGACTCACTGCTCTCATCACCGCAAGCTGCAAACAACAGAGCTGCTGTACACAGTAGACAAGTTCCAATATATTTCATCTCTTCTCCTTTAATTTATTATCAATTATGATACTCTACAAAATAGTACTTTAGCATCTTTTTACCAACTCTCTTCTCCATAGTGCGGATAGAGTCAGGCTCACCAAAAATTTGATTGAGTTCAAAGACATGCAGATCACTGATACCTATATAGATAGACTTTCCAAGCTTTGGGATAGTATACAGAGGGGACTCCATGCTGATACCCAGATCTTCATAACGCCAGATATTGAAGTTGGAAAATCTAGCTACTGAGAGAACTAAAATATTGTCTATCTTTCCAAAATAGTAAGCAACATCAGTACCATGATAGTCATCTATAAGGATATAGTCATAGCTGTCAATATCGAGATTCAGTGCTTTGATCTCTCTATCAAAGTTGTCGATCTTGCCTGCTCTAGATTTGAAATTATCTACGATAGGGATGATATCTCCTATCGGTGTCTTTACCAAAAGTACCAACAGAGCCGTAACTGCCACAGCATACTGTATCAATCTCTTAGCATCTCTCTGTGCCAGATAGAGTCCCAGCAGAATAGTAGCACTCAGATACGCAGGTGCTGCCCATTGTGCATTGGCATGTTTGAATGCTGAGAAATATATGAAAAATCCCAAAGGAAACAGAAATGGGATAAGCAGATAGAGCCTCTTTCTAGAGAGTCTCTCTCTATCTTTGACAATAAAATATAGCAGCGGAAATAGATATAGTGGATGAAAGAGTAGTATCTGTGCCCCTGCAAATTTCAACAGATCGTTGGGGCTAAAAAGCTTCTCCTCCGCTATACCATGACCCAACTGGAACTTAAATGAGATAAAATCGTGCAGATAGTTCCAGTAGATCACCGGAGAGAAAACGGCAAAACAGAGTACCAGTGCATAGTAGAAATATCTATCTTTAAAGAGTGTTCGTTTGTAGATCAAGATATAGAGTAGGATGGAGATGAGTAGAAGTACACCTGTATATTTGGAGAGCAGAAGAGCCCCGGCAGAGATACCTGTCAGGAGTGCGTATATTTTCTGATCCTCCTCTATGTAGATATAGGCGGTATATAGAGTAAGTGTCCAGAAAAATATCAGTGGTATATCCGGTGTGATGAGTGTATAACCACCCTGGACTATGATCCCACTCAAAAATATATAAAAGGTGTATATAGCTATCTTCTCATCGAACATCTTATGTGCAAGCTTGTAGAGCAGGTATGCCGCTCCTGCCATCATCAGAGGTGCACCCAGTCGAATCTCCATAACAGAGTCACCAAAGAGTGTCGTTGCTTTGATCAAGTATGCCACCATCGGAGGGTGGTCAAAATAGGAGAGAGCTAACTTCTTGGACCACATCCAGTAGTAAGTCTCATCTGAATAGAAAGGTATAAATCCATTGCTAACTATATTGAATAGAGTAAATATGAGAAGAACTATTCGTTCACGAATACCCATCACCCCTCCTCTAAAATCTTACTCTTATTCATACGCAGTGTGATAACTTTGCCTAGAGCCTCTACAAATACCTTTTTGGTCATCTTGGACTTGCCTGCTATACGCTCTTCAAAAATGATGGGAACCTCTTTGATCCTAAATCCTCTGAGTGCCGCTTTATAGTTCATCTCGATTTGAAATGAGTACCCAGTAGTGATGATATTGTCCAGATTGATCGCCTCAAGCACTTCACGCTTGAAACATTTGAAACCTCCCGTGATATCCATAATAGATAGACCCAAAATCATCCTTGAGTAGAGGCTGCCCCCATAACTGATAGCTTTGCGAAAGAGTGGCCAGTTAGTCGCACCGCCACCCTCTACATAACGACTGCCGATCACTAGATCATAATCATCCATCTCTTCGACAAAGCTAGGGAGATACTTGGGATTGTGTGATAGATCAGCATCCATCTCTATGATATAGTCATACTGCTTACTGCTCCCCAATGCCCACTTAAATCCTGCGATATATGCTCTTCCTAGTCCCTCTTTTTTCTCTCTGATGATGAGATGCAGGCGACCAGCATACTCTCTATCTATAAGCTCTTGAACCCTCTCGTATGTCTTGTCTGGTGAGTTATCATCTACGATGAGGATATCAAGATCAAGAGCAAGAGCAGAGACTGCTTCAATGATACTATCTATATTGTCGATCTCATTATAAGTGGGTATGATCACAATACCTTTTTTCATCTCTTCTTCTCTCCCTTCGTACCAAATACCACGATATGACTACCCATGAAGTTTGTCACCATGCCTCCTGCAATTCCTGCGATTTGTGCCAATATCTGCACCACCTTTTCTGTACCAAAATAGTATATGATCAAATTCAAAATCACTAAATTGAGTACAAAACTCAAAGAGTTCAATATCAAATACTTGATAAACTTATTGGTGATCTGCGTGTCATGATCTCCAAATGTCCACCTCTTATTCAATACAAAATTTTGTGTTACTGCCACCATAAAGGCAGAAACAGAGGCAAAATTATAGTTGAAATTCAAAAATATCAGTGTACTATAGAGTGCTAGATTGGTGACAACACCAAGAGCACCGACAGAACCGAACTTTAATAATCTACTAGTAATACTCACTCCCTCTGTCGCACAATCTTGGTATACTATTATAATTGATAATCATAGCTAATATGCGATGAAAGGGGTATTAAAATCTATACTCTTATACCCAACATTCAGACTCAATACAACTTTGTAACGCTACACCCTCTCTCAATCCATCATCGATCACTACACATTGATCCATACCAACTATCGAAAGAAGATGCTTGAAGATCAATATCCCGGCAGCGATGAGATCACTTCTGCCTACGCCCACTATGGTTTCTCTCTGGGCAAATGGAAGAGATAGAAGATACTCCAACTCTCTATCTAGATCTCTGATGGATAGTTGGCTTCCATTGATCTGCCGTGGATCATAATCTGCATAATTTTGCCCCAGCTTCATCGCTGCTACTGTAGTAGGAGTACCTGCTGTCGCGACCAGTCTATCTACTATACCCTCTCTGCTATAGACTTCATCTGTAAAAATCTGCATCTCTCTCATCACTATAGGTATAGCCTCTGCTATCGCTTCTAGTGTGAGATACTGCTGTGCTACTGTCACGATCCCTATGGGGAAACTACGGGTTACTCTCTTATGAGGATAGCAGAAGATCAACTCTGTAGAGCCACCCCCGATATCGATCAGAACAAAAGAGTCCAACCTATCACTACCCAGATCTCTATAGAGTAGATCCAGCCTATGCTCTACAGCAAGCAGAGTCAACTCTGCCTCCTCCTCACCTGAGATGATCTCAAAGATGACACCTGTCTTCTCTCTGATCTCGGCAAGGACTGCATCTGCATTTACTGCTCTGCGAAGAGCTTCTGTCGTCACTGCACGCACTCTACCTGAAGAGAAATCTATCTCATCTTTGGCTTCATAGATCGCAGATATGACTCTCTCTACGGCATCTGGATGGATCGATCCCCTATCTGCCAAACCATCGGCTGTCTTTACTATCTTTTCAAACGATGCACCAAACTCTCCTGTATGACAATCCATCTCTGTCACACGCAGAGTGTTTGATCCTAGATCAATCGCTATCATCCGCATCAATGCTCTTCACAAAAAGCAAATCCACTCTCCAAAAGAGCCCTGCGAATCTCATCTTGATGCTCGATACCTTTGGTCTCCAGATCCACAGAGACATTGGCATCACCAAATTTCAAATCAGTTGAAGTTCTATCATAACCTATCTGAACTATATTGGCTCCTACTTTGGTGAGCAGTTCAGTGAAGAGCATCAAAGAGCCGGGCTTATCTACTAGAGTAACGATGAGCTTCATCTTTCGGGAGGATTTTATCAACCCTTTTTCGATGATCAGAGAGAGCATAGTTACATCGATATTGCCACCACTGAGGACGATACCTATCTTGCTCCCTTTGGGCATAACTACCTTGCCATGGATCAGGGCAGCTACAGCTACTGCTCCAGCACCCTCTACTAGTACTTTCTGCTTCTCAAGCAGAAACAAAATAGCATGAGCGATCTCATCTTCTCCTACGAGCTGCATATCATCGACATATTTGAGCAGATATTTCAGTGTTTGGGGAGATGTATCTCTCACCGCAATCCCATCTGCTATGGTTCGCACATCTGTCGTATCGATAGCCCTGCCCTCTCTATAGGAGGTAGCCATAGCAGGAGCTCCCTCTGCAGCTATACCGATCACTCTACAAGATGGCTCCATAGCCTTGATGGCTGTCGCCACACCAGATATCAATCCTCCGCCTCCGACAGGCACGATCACAGCGTCAAGAGTTGGAATCTCTTCAAGCATCTCTATCGCAACTGTTCCTTGACCCGCTATCACCTCATCATCGGTAAAGGGGTGGACAAACTCTCTACTGCTCTCTACAGCATACCCTACAGCATAACCATAAGCTTCATCATAGTTGGCTCCATAGAGTATCACTCTCGCACCCAACTCCTTGACACCCTGTACCTTGGTCAATGGTGTTGATTCGGGCATGATGATAGTCGCATCTATCCCGAAGTGTTTGGCAGCAAATGCTACACCCTGTGCATGATTGCCGGCACTTGCAGCTACTACACCTCCGGTACTTGCCGACTCTATGAGTGCTGCTATGCGATTGAATGCCCCTCTCAGCTTGAATGCCCCTGTTCTCTGGAGGTTCTCTTTTTTGAGATACACTTCATAACCACTCATCTCACTCAAGATCGGTGCGTGTGTAAAAGGTGTATGGTGTACGACACCTCTCACTCTCTGATATGCTTTTTTGATACTATTTAAGTCTAACATTATCTTCCCTAGGTAATAATGAACGCATTATATCACTAAAGGATTAAGTATGGAGTGTGAATTCCCAAGTATAAATAGCAATAGAGAAGAGATCAAGGAGATCTTTGAATCTGTCAAAACTATCGCCGTCCTAGGACTCTCCCCCGATGAATCCAAAGCGAGCCACAGAGTAGCAAAATATCTACAGAGTGTAGGATACAAGATCATCCCCGTATATCCAAAAGGGGAGAGCATCCTTGGAGAGAAAGTATACAGCTCTCTAGCAGAGATCCCTTTTGAGGTAGATATGGTCAATATATTCAGAAAACCTGCTGCTTTCGATCCTATAGCAGATGCATGTATCAAACGGGGCGATATCAAAGTCTTCTGGGGACAGCTAGGTCTAGTCAACAACAGTGCAGCCAAAAGAGCAGAGAGTGCAGGTATGAAGGTAGTACAAAACCAATGCAGTATGGTAGAACATAAAGCACTTTTTCAGGGCATATAGGGGCAGACCTATGTGTCTGCCCTTGATATGGTGATTTGAAATGGTTTTGTTTTTAACATTTGGGCAGACACATAGGTCTGCCCCTACAGTTTTCCAACTCCTTAGATAGTTCCATATCTCCTTTTATACCCTTTTTTGATACGGTCTGCTAACTGATAAACTGCCATTGCGTAGTAGTTGCTATGGTTATATCTGGTGATCACACGGAAGTTTTTTGTACCATACCAGAGTTCATCAAAGCTATATCGTTTTAGTTTTATCAGATGTACTTTACCACTATAATCAAAATTTTCTTTTGGATTTATACCTTTGAGTGAAGCTCTGCTATACTTATGCTTGTAACCTGTCTGCCTACCTCGATATCGTGTACCGGGATAAGAGACACGAACAGCCACAGGCTCTCCTCTCTTCCATCCATGGCGTTTGATATAGTAGGCTATACTACCTATGGCATCTTCAGAGTGGTTCATCCGCTTCCTGCCGTCACCATTGAAATCAACCACATAGGCTCTATAGTTGCTAGGCATAAACTGACCCAAGCCTATCGCTCCGGCATAAGAGCCCTTGATATTTTTAGGATTCAATTTCTCTCTTTTTGTCATCAACAGAAAAGCTTTGAGTTCCGACTTATAGAATCGTTTGCGTCTATTCTCTTCAAATGCAAGCGTTGTCAAGGTATCAAACACAGGAAACTTCCCTGTATTGACCCCATAGTGACTCTCTATCCCGATGATAGCAGTGATATACTCAGGCTGAACACCATATTTTTGGTAGGCTCTCTGCAGGGTGCGACGATGCTTACGCATATATTTCACCCCTTTATCTACTTTGGACTCTTTGAGAAAGACCCCTTCATAACGATCCCAAGAGCCCTGTTTTTTTCTTTTTACTACTTTGGAGGGGTGCACCTTTGGTCTCAGAGATGGAATATATATTGCCAGTGCTTTTCTCTGAAATTTGGCATTGCGAAAGAGCTTGTTGAGCTTACTTCTACTGCACTTATGTTTCCTTACCATCTGATCGATAAAGAGACGAACTTCATACTTTTTTGTATAATCTTTAGCTGTCAAAGTTGACACAAAGAGAAAAGAGAACAGAAGCATGGATATAAAAAATTTCACTAAAAAACTCCTATGTTAAACTGTTATCCATTGTAACAAAAGAGTATCAACCAAATGTAAATAGAACTATCATCTACTTTTTCTTTTTGGGCATCTTCAAAACAATGATAAAAACTGCAACTATAACAGCGTAGAGGATATAGGTTACGACTTCATCTTCTCTATCTGGCACTATTTTACCTCCAATACAGGGTCATCTTTGGTGACAACACCGCTCTTTTTTTCAACTATTTTATAGTTAGCCATCTCACTGATGATGACTGGTGTTATGGTCTCTCTACCTGATGTTATAATCTTCTCAAGATCTGTTTTGACGATCAAATCACCGGCTTTGACACTATCTCCTTCACTGACAACAGCAGTAAAACCATCACCATCCAACGAAACAGTATTTAACCCTATATGCACCATCACTTCAACACCACTATTGTGTTTGACTACATAGGCATGTTTTGTCGGGAACAGCCTGCTCACCTCTCCATCAATAGGCGAACAAAAGAGTCCGTCAGTAGGTACTATGGCTATACCATCACCTACCATTTTTTGCGAAAATACTTCATCATTGACTGATGATAGCATGACAATTTCACCTGCCACAGGTGCTACAATATCTATACTTTTTCTCTTAAACAATCCAAACATCTACTATCCTTTGTAGAATTATACTAAAAGAAGATTTATAGCTGAGTGATATAGGCACCCGGTGTATATTTTTTTACGGCAGATAGTGCTAAGCCAGCTTCTATACGACTGCTATAGGGACCTACCAAAATTTTGGAGCTTTTGCCCTTTTTGACAATACGATAGGCGAAACCTCTATTTCTCAAGCTTGTCAAAAACTTTTTATCCGGAGTAGAACGAAATGATCCTACCTGAATATAATAACTATTTGCAGACTTGGATGATGGACTAGATGATACACTTCCGCCCCAGAGTCTCTTCTCTTTGATCTTGAGTCTTTCACGCAGAGGATCACTGCCTATCTTTGTGCCTGATCCCCTATAGTTCACCAACCATTTGATGATGTCATTCTCCAGAGCTGCTCCATGCCATCTTGCCCGTTTTCCATTTGTCAAGATCACTACAGTGTAGAGTTTACCAGATCTGCTTTTGACATAGCCGACTATGTTTTTTGCATTGTTAAGTGTACCTGTCTTCATCCAAGCTCGGTTTTTGACACTGGTATTGTTAAATCGTCGCTTGATCGTCCCATCAGTTCCTGCTATGGAGAGTGTCTTCATCCATCGTTTACCATAACTCTTGTAAGCATGATCTAGCACTCTTGCCATACTTCTAGATGTGATCTTAGAGATACGCGATAGTCCACAGCCATTGTCAATAAAGCATTTGGGTGTATCTAGCAAGTGATATCGGTTGAGTATCTGAGTAACCGCTCTACGCCCTTTGTCCAGATTGGCAGGGGGACCATAAATCTTGGCACCTAGAGTTAGCAGTAGATGCCTGGCGAATAGATTGTTGCTCTTCTTGGAGGTGACAGAGATGATCTCCTCCAAAGTAGAGGAGTAGTCTGTATATAGCCCTTTTGCGTTAGATGGCACTTTGCCAATCTTCATACGGCCCTGATAGCTGATACCTGACTGTTTGAGCTTATACTTGAGTGCTTCGTAGAACTCTTTGTATGGTTTAGTGACGATATATGTATGGGTGCGTTTTTTGCAGTGTTTGGAGAGTGTGCCTGATGCTACGAGAATCGGTGTCTCTCTCTTGTGGTCTACGCGGATGCTTGGCCAAGAGCGGCTGCCTTTGCAGCTGCCGGAGACTGTTTTTATCTTATTGGAGACTCTGTAGCTATCTCCGGGGATATTTTTTTGTATCTGATGAGTGCCATTTTTATAAGCAACTGTAAATTTACTAAGATGCTGATTGAACATCATAGCGTCGGGCATGGCATTGTAAGCACTATAGATATTTTTGTCAAAATGCGAACTGTCTTGTTTGGGAACAGTAAAGTAACTACGATCGATCAGGATATCGCCTTTGATCTTTTTGACTCCCTTTGCTTTGAGAGAGGAGACGATACGAGGAAGATCACTACTCCTCAGTGTAGGATCACCAAACCCCTTGACTACTAGATCTCCAGTGATGACACCATTACGAAATTTTCCTGTATAGTAAAATTTGGTTGGCCAACGATAGTTATACCCCAACTCTAACAATACAGCATAAGCACTATAGACCTTGACCACAGAAGCAGGAAGCATCTCTTTGTCTATATTGAGAGAGGCAACAACTCTATTTTTACCAGTCTCTTTGATATAGATTGCCAAATTGTTTTTGTTACATTTGTGTTTGTTGATAATATTTTTTATTTGATTAGGGAGTATCTCTGCTGCTAGAAGAGTAGAGAAGATCATTAGTGACAGCAGGATAGAGGCACCTCTTCGGATGATACTGCTCATTATAAATACCTCTCTATACAAATATTAGACATTCTCTTCATGATAAAGCTTAAAAATCCTCTTTCTCTCTTGAGCTTTCGATCATTGATATGATCAGTGTATAGACATTTGCTATCACTGCCCCTATCACTAATCCAACAGCAAGCACATTTGCATCATAAAATTTCATAGCAAAAAATGCCGGTATCAAGTGTAGATCTGCTACTAGTGAACCAGCGAGCAGCTCTGCAGAGAGTATATTTCGTACCCCTATCTTCATTATGGTTGAGACGATATTGATACTCCCTGCAATGAAGAGTGCCAAAAGTGAGTTTTCATATAAAAAAGCTGCACTAGTTGTCAAACTCATCAAAGTAAAAAAGATATAAAAAACTTTTCCCCACTTCATCTCTAGCTCCTATCGATCGTTAATTTGTTAAACTGTTCCCTGCTCATACATCGAACGCATCTTCTCTTTCTCTTTCTCTCTTTTGAGTTTTGCCGCCTCTTTTGCTCTGAAGCCCTGGACATCAAAGCCCAACCACAAGAGGACAGGAGATGCTACAAATATCGAAGAGTAGGTACCGACAATGATACCAACCAATAGTGTAAAGCTAAAGCCCTTGATGATCTCTCCGCCAAATATATAGAGAGTCAAAACAACCATAAAGGTTGTCAGAGATGTCAGAGTTGTGCGAGAGAGAGTTCTTGTAACTGACTCATTGATGATATTGTCAAGATCCGGATTTTTGATCGTACGGATACCTTCACGAATACGGTCAAAAACGATAATCGTATCATTCAGAGAGTATCCCAGGATCGTGAGGAGTGCTGCTAAAATATCTAAGTTTACCTCTATTCCAAATAGGATAATTGCACCCATAGCGATCGTAACATCATGGATCAATGCCATCACTGAAGCAAGTGCAAATCTCCACTCAAATCTAAACGAGATATAGATCAAGATACCGATAATCGCCAAGAGCATCGCCATCAAACCCTTCTCTTTGAGCTCATCACCGATCTTCGGCCCTACCATATCTACTCGACGCACAGTAAAAGCACCTGTACTCTTCAAGAGGTTTCGAATCTCATCACCTATATCTTCACCCACTGCATTGGATGTACTCTTGGTACGGATGACGATCTCATCATCACTGCCAAAATAGGTGACACTTGCACCTCTATACTTCTCTTCTGTATTGAGTCTCTCTCTCACTTTATTGATAGGAGCATTACCCTCATATTTGATCTGGATCAGGGTACCACCGGCGAAATCTATCCCGTAATTGAATCCTTTAGTAAAAAGTAATCCCAGAGAGAGTAGAACAACTACAATCGAAAGCAAGCCAAATCGCCTGCTATACTGCATAAACGCAATAGGTTTTTTATATTTAAATAGTTCCATATCTTCTCCTATGCCTTGACACCAAACCAGAAATTGAGCCGTTTAGAGTCAATCTTGGGAAGAAGCCATTGGTAAATTCCATGTGTTCCGAGTATAGCAGTCAGCATCGAAGCCAAGATACCGATACTTATAGTCAGAGCAAAACCTTTGATAGGACCTGTACCATATACATAGAGTACAACTGCAGCGATCAGTGTCGTAACATTGGCATCCCAGATTGCAGTAAATGCGTTGGCATACCCTTTCTCTATAGATTTGGTGATAGATTTACCCTGATGCAGTAACTCCCTAATCCGTTCAGATATGATGACATTGGCATCTACTGCCATACCTACCGTCAGTACGATACCTGCCATACCCGGTAGAGTCAGTGTCGCACCAAAGAGTGACATGATCGCAAGTATCAAAAATAGGTTTCCTATCAATGCGACATCTGCTATCACACCAGCAACACCATAATAGAGTACCATAAAGATGACAACAAGTATAAAGCCCAAGGCTAGAGCTATAGAGCTTGACCTGATGCTATCAGCACCCAGACTAGGTCCTACACTTCGTTTTTCCATGACATATACAGGAGCTAGCAGAGCTCCACTACGCAATGCGATAGCAACATCATGAGCCTCTTCTATAGTAAAGTTCCCTGATATCTGTCCGCGTCCTCCACCGATCCTCTCGCGTATCACCGGTGCAGAGTAGACTTTGTTGTCCAGCACAACAGCCATTCTTTTACCTACGCTTTTTCCTGAGAAGTCACCAAATATACGCCCACCCTGTCCATTGAGAACGAAGTTGATCACCGGCTGATTGCTTTGGTCAAATCCTACTTTTGCATCGGTGAGCATAGAGCCATCAAGTATAGGTATCTCACGCAAGAGATACTTCTCCGGTGTCTTGACATCTGTCAATATAACATCACCATATTTTTTTGCTTCATTGGCACTCATAGTCTCTACTCTAGCGGCACGATCTTCATCGACAGCCATCATCTGTAGATGTGCTGCCCGTGCTATCAACTCACGAATCCTCTGCTCCTGCTCGGGAGTCTTGATACCTGGTACTTCCACCAAGATCTTATCCTCGCCCTGCTTGGCTACTGTAGGCTCCGCCAAACCAAACTGATCGAGACGATTTCTGATCGTATCAACAGCTTGTGCTATAGCGTTTTTCTCTGTCAGTATAATCTCTTCGGGTGTTATGTTGAGTGCAAACTCCAAACCTTTGTGACTAAGAACCGTCCCCTTCAACTCTGCTGCTACGAGCTTCGTCACCTTGGCAACATCTTCATCATCTAGAAGTTCAAATGTGATACTCTCACCATCCATTTTGAGCTCATCATAGATCACTTCATTGTCATCAAGGATATATTTAAGGGATGCTGCTATTGATTTGATGCGAGATTTGACTGCCTCTTCGGTCTTGACACCTAGCAGCATATGCAAACCACCCTGAAGATCGAGTCCTAGGGTGATCTTTTTACCGCTTTGGCTCTGCGTAAGAGAGGGTATAGAGAAGACCACTCCAAAGATCAGTGCAAAAGCAAAAATAATAACTCGGTAATTAAGCGTTTTCATTTCCGATTTCAACCTTTTTGGAGACAAACGCTCTATCAAGCTTGACAATAACGGAATCATTTAGTTTAATTTTGATAAAATCATCTTCAGTTTTGACGATTTCAGCCATCAAACCTCCAGTTGTGACAATCTTGTCACCTTTGGCTAGTGCATTTAACATTTCGCGATGCTCTTTTTGTTGCTTCTGTTGTGGTCTGATAATCAAAAAATAGAAAATCGCAAATAAAATAACCAGTGGTAGAAATTGAGCTACTCCTGCTTCCATAGGAATCCTTTGTGGGTAATATTAAAATCAGCGGATATCTTACCACTTTACAGCTAACAAGAGGCTTTTTTGTAGCACTTTTTGCTTCACTATTTCTCTATCTGGCATGGTTTGGATGGTCTCACCCCCTACCCAATACTATTTTTGCCATACTTGCCCTATATCTATTACTTCGAGGAGATAGAAAAGTTTGGCTGGTTAGTGGGTTTTTTATCTCTATTTTTTGGTTTTGGTGGATAATGATGAGTTTTAGACTCTACGGGTTTCCTTGGGCTATACCTATCGGTATCTTTCTGATGGCTCTGGTCTATGCTATACTTTTTTGGACTGCTGCACTACTCTCTGAGGTTATTGAAAAGCACTTTCATCTCTCTTCTCTATGGTTCAAAGCACTTTTTTTACTCACTGTGAGTGGGATCCACCCTTTTGGATTTGACTGGTTCAAGCCTGAACTGATGCTGACAGAGAGTTATCTAGGGATAGAAAAATGGCACTTTGCTCTTATCCTTTTTGCCCTTGTCATGGCGATCAAAAGAGAAAAACTCCGCTATCTTATTTTGGTACTTTTGGCTTATCAGCCGACTATTGGGAGTAGCGATATCCACCCAACACCAGACTCTATATCAGAGATAGAGATAGTCACCACCTACATCCCTATAGCCCAAAAGTGGGATCCAAAGATGCTTCCCAAACAGGTCGCTCTAGTCATGCAAGAGATCGATGATGCTATCCGCCGCCAAAGGGAGCTTATCATCTTTCCTGAGTCAGTCCTCCCAATCTTTCTCAATAGAGAGCAGAGTCTCTTATCGTTGCTAAGAGACAAATCCCATAATATCACGATCGTCATGGGGGCGTTGAAGTGGGATGATGGTGTTCTTAGGAACTCAACATATATATTTAAAGCTGGAGAACTCAAGATCGCTGACAAAGTTGTCCTAGTTCCATTTGGGGAGAGCAACCCCCTGCCAAAATGGCTCAGCAACCAAGTCAATCAGATCTTTTATGATGGTGCAGTTGACTACAAAGCAAGTGCCAAAATCAGTGACTATAGCGTAAATGGTACCATCTATCGCAATGCTATCTGCTACGAAGCCTGTAGTGAACAACTCTACCAAGATGACCCAAAACAGATGATAGTACTGAGCAATAATGGATGGTTTACCCCATCTATCGAACCGACACAACAACGCCTGCTTTTACAATACTATAGCCGTAAATATGGTACAATGATCTATCATAGTATCAATATGTCACCTAGCTATGTGATAAAAGATGGAAAGGTCATATGGCATGCCAACTTATAATAAGCATCGTAACAGATTTTGGATAGCTCCCATCACAGGATATCAGTATATCTCTCAGGTGCTTCCTGGAAGCTGTCGCTACTATCCTACATGTTCAGAGTATGCCAAATGGTCTTTTGAGACAACCTCCCCACATAGAGCTATGCTCAGCACAACACTACGCATCCTCAGCTGTAACCAACTCTTTCCTGGAGGGATAGATTATCCCGTTATTAGCTACAAAATACCCTCTCTTCTCATGATGACACCCTACCTTAACTTTCTTTGTGGCAAAATGAAGGTCAAATATTGGATCGTACCCAAAATCGATTCAAAAAAAGCAGATAGATATTATGTCATAAAGGATCACAATGCCCATTAGCCTATACTCACCACTCGATATGCATCTACATCTCCGCGATGGAGAGATGCTAAACAAAGTTGCTCCTCTCAGTGCCTCCAGCTTCGCAGGGGCTATCATCATGCCCAATCTCATCCCTCCGATAACAACACTCAGTGATGTACTAGCCTATAAAGCACGGATCATAAATAGTATCAAAAATAGATCATTTACCCCCTATATGACTCTCTTTTTCAAACCGACCTACAGTCGTGAATTTCTGGAGAGCGTCAAGAGTGAGATCACCGCTATCAAACTCTATCCTGCCGGTATCACTACCAACTCAGAGGGCGGTGTGAGCGGTTTCGATATAGAAGATCTTCGTGAAACTCTTGATGCTATGAGCGATCTAAATATCCCTCTATGTATTCATGGAGAGACTGGAGGATTTGTCATGGATAGAGAGGCGGAGTTTGTGCCTATATATGAGAAGCTTGCTACTAACTTCCCAAATCTCACTATCATCATGGAGCATATCACGACCAAGGCTAGTGTCGATGCTCTCGATAAGTTTGACAATCTATACGCGACGATTACCCTGCATCACCTGCTCATCACACTCGATGATGTAGCCGGCGGGATGCTACAGCCTCATCTATTCTGCAAGCCTATAGCCAAGCGACCGGAAGATAGAGAAGCCCTCCTCAGAGTAGCACTCTCAGCTCACCCCAAAGTGATGTTTGGTAGCGATTCAGCTCCTCACCCTAGAGAGTCAAAAGAGTGTCCGGGGTGTGCAGCAGGTGTATTTACCGCACCTATAGCCCTACAGAGACTAGCTCAACTCTTTGAAGAGCATGATGCTCCACTGGAAAATCTCCAGAAGTTTATCTCTGACAATGCCCAAAAGATTTATGGTATCACACCTATAGAGAAAGAGGTCAAGCTCATCAAGAGAGACTTTGTCGTTCCGGCGAACTATGACGGTGTTGTACCTATGTCTTCGGGCGATACACTCACATATACTATCAGGGATGGCTTTTTGAGGAGTCTAAATGTCTGATCATAAACTAGAAGAGTTTGAAAAGGGACATGAAGCCTTTCGTGCAGTCAAATTCAAAGAGAATGAAAACCGTTTCAAGACTTTGACAGAGGAGGGGCAGAACCCAAAAGCACTCTTTATCGGCTGCAGTGACTCACGCGTCATGCCCGCTATGATCACAGGTAGTGGACCTGGTGATCTATTTATCATCCGAAATATAGGAAATTTTGTTGCCCCTTATCAGCCAGATGCCAACTACCATGCAACAGCTTCAGCAATCGAATATGCTATCTCTGTACTAGAGCTGACTGATATTATCGTTTGTGGTCACTCTGATTGTGGTGCCATCGCTTCACTCTACAAGAGTATACCAAAAACAGATGAAAATATCCATACTATCAAGTGGCTTGAGCTGGGAGAAGCACCAAAAAAAGTCGCTATGATGAGCAGACACAAAGAGAATAAAGAGGCTCTACTCCGATATACAGAAAAGGTCTCTGTCATCTTCCAACTCCAAAATCTCCTCACCTATCCTGCTGTCAAGAGGCGTGTAGATGAGGGCAAAGTCTTTCTGCATGGATGGCACTATGATATGAAGAGCGGTGCTATAGACTATTATGATGATGAGCTTTATGAGTTTGTACCATTAGCAAGAGATGAGCAGGTAGAAAATAGTAAAATAGAGGATGAAAAGTGATAGCTAACTCCATCAAAGAGTTGATCGGCAATACACCGCTAGTTCGACTCAACCACCTATCCGAGCAGAGTGGTGCTACGATATTGGGTAAATGTGAATTTATGAATCCCACCAGCTCTGTCAAAGATCGCATAGCACTCAATATGATAGAGTCTGCCATAACAGATGGCACTATCACTCCAGATACCACCATCATAGAGCCAACCAGTGGCAACACAGGAGTAGGACTAGCTGCCATCTGTGCCTCCAAAGGACTCAAGCTCATACTGACTATGCCGGAGTCTATGAGTATAGAGCGTCGCAAACTCCTCAGCCATCTTGGTGCCAAGCTCGTTCTCACCCCTGCGGAGAGAGGGATGAATGGCTCTATAGCCGAAGCAGTAAAACTGCGGGATACTACAGAGAATTCCATACTGCTCCAGCAGTTTCAAAATCCAAACAATCCCGATATTCACAGAAAAACTACTGCTGTAGAGATACTCAATGATACACAAAACCATCTCGATATTTTTGTCGCAGCAGTAGGTACCGGAGGTACACTATCGGGTACAGGAGAGAGACTCAAAGAGGAGATCCCATCACTAAGTATCATAGCTGTAGAGCCGGCAGACTCTGCAGTACTGAGTGGCAACCCCCCCGCTCCGCATAAGATCCAAGGCATCGGTGCAGGCTTTATCCCTGACAATCTCAACACTGCGATCTATGATGGGGTTATCAAAGTTACAAATGAAGAGGCTTTCGCTATGGCAAGAGAGACAGCCAGAGCAGAGGGTCTACTCATCGGTATCTCATCAGGAGCCAATCTCCAAGCAGCTTATGAGATAGCTTGTCGCGAAGAGAATAGAGGCAAAACTATAGTAACGATACTCTGTGATACAGCAGAGAGATATCTCTCGACTGAGTTGTTTGAGCAGGAGTAGGGACACTACTTACTTATCTGCTTCTGCTGGTGGATTGACGATCTTAGACCAAGGTACTTGAGTAAATGATGCATCGAAAGTTACAGGGGTTCCTCTCGCACCTATCTCTTTGACAGCTTCGATAGATTTGTTCATCTTCTCCTGTATAGCCGGTGTATACTTGAACGGTTCCTTCTCATCGGTGATCAGTGCTTTGTACTCTGTAGAGTTCTTTAGTGCGATTTGACTGAGTCTCTCTTTTTTCTCTGCATCACTCTTGCCCTGCATGATCCACTCTACCATCGCCGGTGCTTTTTTGTGAAATGGCAGAGGATAGAGTATGACATGCACAGTATATTCATCTAGTTTACCCTCTGCCTCTTTCTCAAATTTGATACAGTATGGACACTCAGGGTCTGTCACTAGATATAGCTCTTTCACTCCTCTGCCATAACTAAATGAGATACCATCTTTGATGATCTTCGGATCTTTGGGAAAACTCATCATCTTGCCATCTTTGTGATAGCCTGTACCAAAATAGACAGCTCCTGTCTTCTTATCAACAAAAGCTTGTATATCTCTAGAACCTCTTCGTGATTTTGCCTCTAGTCTCAAGAAGTATACACTCCCCTCATCCATACCATCTTTGATCTTTAGTGTAGGATTTTGCAACACTTTTGCAGATGCTTTGATCTCTTTGAGTTTTTTGGCATCGAGCATCTTGGCATCAGCAGCACCCGCCCCAGTCACCACCATAGCCATCACCAACCCTATCAATACTCTTTTTGTCATCTTTGATTCCTTATTTTGTTTTTGAGAGATTATTATAGCATATAAACATAGTTGAATATTTGATTTTTAGCCGAGGTCAGGTGATTCATGATGCATTCGCTACGCTTCACGCATCACAAATCACCA
>JAYEOM010000038.1:0-2643 GCA_034722955.1 Campylobacterota bacterium | reverse complement strand
CAAATCACCAGACCCCTAAAAACTAAATTTATGCTCACATATCACATCATAGACTTCATCTAGTCGCTCTATATCCCATGGTAGTGTGACTCTGTATAGAGGTACTGCTTTTGCCAAGTGCGATAGAAATACAAACCGTTTGACCTTTAGAAAACTCAGGTTGATATCAGAGCTGTAGCGTAGGGATTTGAACTTCTCTATGCCGTGAAGTTCAGTGATCTCGATAGAGGCATTGGGTTTGACTTTTTCCAACTCATAGATAGCATATATCGGCTTTGGGTTTAGTGCGATATTTTCTATGAAATGCCCTAGATCCTCCATCTTGCGATGGGGTCTATGGTGGGGGTGTGATGGGATGGCAAAGAGTTGACCACCCTCCTCATAAAAAGCTACCTTGTCATCAGAGATCATCCTGTGACCACGCCTCAAGAAGAAACCTGTCACTGTTGATTTGCCACCAAATGACTCTGCCGTGAAGAGTATCGGCTTGCCATCTACCTCTACTGCTCCTGCATGAAGAAAGTCATAACTCTCCTCTATGGTAAAAAAAAGAGGCAGAGCGATATGTAGAGTCCAATACTCCAAGAGTCTCTCTGACAACCCCTCTCCTGCCATATAGCAGAGTGTTTTTGTACCACTCTCCCAAAAAAAGCTCACAACATCCTCGACCACCAAAGCCCACAATCGCCCCTCTTGGGTACGAGAGTACTCTCTCTCAAAATAGAGTGATAGAGTGCGACCTTGGTTGCGGAAAAACTCTATCTTGTACTCTAGTTTTTCACTGAGATCAAAAGGTGGACTCTCTTTGACTGTCAGGATATGAGCAAAAGAGCCAGCTACAGCTCTCTCCTCTGTTAGCTTGGGTATAAAATCTATATAGTGGTTGTAGGCGATCATCTAACTCTCATCTGATCTGCTATGATCACAGATGGCAGCATATACCTCTCCCAATCTCTCCATACCCCATGGCACTCTCACATGAAATACCATGACACTGTTCAGCATCCCCGAGAGGTATCTCAATCGCTCCGGCTTAAGCCACGAAAACATATAGAGATAGTTGGGCAGGAGAGTGTCGAACTTGGCAAAGCCTTTGATCTCCTCTATCGTTATCTCTGCATCTCCATCTACCCCCTCCAGTTGATAAAAAATATGGATAGGTTTGAAGTTTTTGGCAAACTCCTCTACACGATACCCCAACTCTTCAAACTTTCTATATGGTCTATGATATGGGTGAGAAGCTACTGCCATAAATCTACCATCTTGGATGAAAGTAGCTACCTTGTCATCAGAGATCAGAGGATGCCCCTGCCCGATAAAGTAGTCTGTCATAGTCGATTTGCCACCCATAGATGGTGCTATGAAAAAGATAGGTTTGCCATCAACCTCTACAGCTCCGGCATGCAGAAAGTCATACATCTTTTCCAGTGTCATATAGAGGGGCAGCAGCAGATGGGCAAACCAGAAACCAAGCAGCCCTGCTTCACCCTCTCTCTCCAGCTGATAATATATCCTCCGCTCTCCTCCGACCCAGTAAAATCGTACTACTCCCTTGACCTCATAGCACCACGGTTGTCCTATATCACTGCCATCAAATGTACGATCACTATAGAGATATACACTTCGACCATGTGCATGATACAAGATAAAACCGCAAGTTATGGACTTCTTGAGTCTGCTAGGGAGTTCAGATGACAACTCTACCCTGTATCGCACCTCTGTCTCATGGGAAAAGTCCAGCTCAAAGTCGATATCACTCTCGATCTGTGTACCGTAGAGTCTCATTTGTCTACTATCTACCTTCATAAAGCGAACCACCCGGCTTGATCGCTTTGAGCCAAGCAGTCAGGGTGATACAGAGCCTTATTTAAACAATTGTACATGAGTACCGATTCTTGCCAGCTTGACACTCTTTTCCTCAATTTTATAGATCAATAAAAGATCCCCACTTATATGCAATTCTCTATAACCTATATATTCAGCTCTCAATGGATGATCCAATGCTTCAGGAGGTAATGGTTCGCCCTTTAGCAAGGTAGATACATAGATCACATATTTGAAATAAAGCTTATCTGTAAATCTTATCTTTGCATACTCTTTTAGGAATGTTTTTGTCCTAAATAGATTTCGCATCTATTTTACTCTCTTCTATAAACTCTTCAAAGCTTACTGTCTCACCTATCCCCTCCTCTGCTTCTTTCATAGCTTTCAAACTCATCTTGTTCGGTATCTTCACTTCAAAAGGAAGTCCTCTCTCCTGTACCACCATTGAGGCAAATACATTAACTGCCTCTGTGAAGTTCATTCCAAGTGATTTCAGAATAGATCTTGCCTCCAGAAAGGTATCTTCTTCCAGTCTCAAGCTCGTTTGTACTTTAGACATAATAGCTCCTTATCTTTTAAACGATTATATACCATTTGGTATCTTTTGTCAAGAAGCTAAATTTAGATTTTACTGCTAAACTCTCCTTCATAAAGCGAACCACCCGGCTTGATCGCTTTGAGCCATGCAGTTAGGGTGATGCAGAGCCAGATGACATAGAGATCATAGTTATCTACTTTTGCACTCTCTTGCAGCTTTTCTCGCATCCACTCTTCCCTGATGTAGCCATTCCAAGATGAGGGGTTTTCCCATATTTTTTC
>JAYEOM010000037.1:0-4154 GCA_034722955.1 Campylobacterota bacterium | reverse complement strand
AGGAGACCCCCATATGAGCAGTACCCTAACCTCTATCCTATTCATCTATATTTTCATCTTTTTGGGATATTTAGGCAAAAGGATATTTAGAGATGAGATGAATGAGAGGACACTTACACTCTTTTCTGTCTATTTTCTACAGCCTTTTGTGACAGTTTGGGGATTTAGTACTGCCAAACTACATAGCGAACACATATTTGTTCCTCTGCTCTATATGGGTATCATATTTCTCCTGCTTATACCAACACTATGGTTTGCTCGTCTTCTCTTTCACGACAAAAAAGAGAGAGCTATCTTCTCTATAGCAGGTTTTGTCGGCAATACCGGCAATATTGGTATACCGCTGGGTTTGGCTCTCTTCGGTGAGGAGAGTGTCATCTATACAACCCTGATCAACATCTCAAATGTTTTTGTCGTTTATGTGATCGGAGTCTATATCTATTCGAGAGGTTCATTTAGTATCCGCCAATCACTACTAAATATCATAAAGATTCCCATCATCCCTGCATCAGTAGTAGCGATCATTATCAATATCTCCGGTATACCACTCTCCGATAGTATAGTAGAGTTGCTAAAGATGGGAGCTTATGGGGGTATAGTTCTGCAGCTCTTTCTGCTAGGGACATTTCTCTATGGTCTCAAACTCCATCACATTGGCAAGAGAGTTCTGATAGGAACACTATCTCAAAAGTTTATCCTAGTTCCTGTAGCTACAATGCTCATACTCAGCTTGACAGAGATACCGCTCTTTATACAAGCGGTCATCGTGATGGAGATGATGACTCCTCTGGCTGTAGCCAATATCAACCTCGCATCTCTCTATGATTGCCGTCCAAAAGATGTGACGACACTGATTTTACTCAGTACACTTCTCTTTGTTCCTATACTTTTTTTACTCAACTCTATCCTAAACTACTACTATTTATGATAAAATCTAAATATAAACAACATCAAAAGCAGAAGGGGTTATTATGTCCAAAAAAACACTCATCATTGGAGCTGGCGGAGTCGGCAATGTAGTCGCATTTAAGTGTGCTATGAACAGAGAGACATTTGCTGACATCACTCTAGCTAGCCGAACTCTGAGCAAATGCATAGAGATAGCTAGCAATATACTAGAGCGTACCGGTGTCACTATAGGTACTGCCAAAGTAGATGCCGACTCCATCCCTGAACTCATCGATCTCATCCGGAGCAGTAAAGCAGATATCGTTATCAATGTTGCCCTGCCATATCAAGACCTCACGATCATGGATGCATGTTCTGCCTGTAGAGTTGACTATCTCGATACTGCCAACTATGAACATCCCGATAGTGCCAAATTTGAGTACAAAGAGCAGTGGGCAAGAGACCAGCAGTTCAAAGATGCCGATACTATGGCTCTCTTGGGGAGTGGCTTTGACCCAGGTGTGACCAATATATTTTGTGCTTATGCCCAAAAACACTACTTTGATGAGATCCACACTATCGATATCCTAGACTGTAACGCTGGAGATCATGGCTACCCATTTGCGACAAACTTCAACCCAGAGATCAACCTCCGTGAAGTGAGTGCAAAAGGACGCTATTGGCAAAAGGGAGAGAGTGGCAGTGGCTCTTGGATCGAAACAGAACCTATGGAGATCAAGCAGGTCTGGGACTATCCCGAGATAGGACCAAAAGATAGCTATCTACTCTACCATGAAGAGATGGAGAGCCTCATCCAACATATCAAAGGTCTACAGCGTATACGCTTTTTTATGACCTTTGGAGAGAGCTATCTCACACATATGAAGTGTCTCGAAAATGTCGGGATGCTAGGGATAAAAGAGGTGGAGCATAAGGGACAAAAGATCATACCTATGGAGTTTTTGGCTACTCTGCTGCCTGATCCTGCCAGTCTGGGATCACGCACAACAGGAAAAACCAATATCGGTATATTTGCCAAAGGTATCAAAGATGGCAAAAAGAGAACTATCTATATCTATCAAGTCAGTGATCATGAGAAGTGCTATGCAGAAGTCCTATCACAGGGTGTCAGCTATACCACTGGAGTCCCTGCAATGATAGGAGCCAAGCTGATGCTAGAGGAGAAGTGGCAAGCCAAAGGTGTATTCAATATGGAAGAGTTTGATCCCGATCCTTTCATGGAGGAGCTTAGTATACAAGGGTTGCCTTGGAAAGTGATGGAGTTAGGGGCAGATGAGACTAGAGAAGTTGTAAATTAATTGTATATTTTAGACCACTCTAAGTCAGTATCGGTATAGTGTCAAAAAAACAAGGATAATTTATGGATGTAAATAGACTCAGAAAAGTATGTCGCCCTATCAGAATAGCAGTTGGTCTCTTATTGATCGGATATGGTGTTTATTCAGGAAATGCATGGTTTTATCTAGGTGTGATTCCTCTCATAGCTGGTATCGCAAACTTCTGCCCAGCCTGCATCATCACTAAAAAGTGTGATGTAGAGTGATATTTTGAGGAGAGATGATACACTCTCTCCCACTCCTATGACAATTCTACTCTAAAATATACTTCATTATAAAAATCATGTTAAAATATCTTTCATTATAAAATAAAATTATATAAAGGCAAGTCATGTCCCTCCATCCCAAATACCTACTGTTACTGCTTGTGATAACTCTCTCTTTTACCTCTCTGCAAGCTGCTAGTCATAAATGGGTCGCTATATTTGCGAAAAATACAGGCTACTCAGAGCAGGCTTATGATAGCGTAGGCGACTTTCGCGATCTATCACGAGCTATCGACACACGGAGAGCTCAAGGCTATGAGATCAGCTCCTTTGAACATGGTGCGGGTATATGGTTTATAGTCTTTAGTATGGGAACACCATATAGAGGTAGCCATCTCAACAAGGCCAAAAACTGGGAAGATTTGATAGCACTATTCAAAGCAAAACGAGCAGAGGGTTACTCGATGGTAGATCTGGAGTATGGCTCAGGACACTGGGTAGCCAACTTTGCCACCTCAAAGAAGTATGGAGAGCAGAGACTTTCTCAAGTGAGAACCTGGGAAGATATCGACCCTATGGTCAAAGCACAATGGAGGGATGGTTATGATGTGATCGGTATCGAACATGGCAAGTCTACCTGGGTTGGACTCTTCACCAAGGGAACAGGCTACATAGATCAAAAACTCAGTATGTCTAGAAAGTTTGGTAACTTTATGGAGAGTATTCATAAACTGTGGGATGAGAACAATCGTCTCATATCCATAGAGTACGGATACAAAAGATGGATAGGCATCTCCGCCAAAGGTACTCCATATACTAACCAAGGCTATGTTAGCACTAGAGATTGGTCTGACTTTAACGATGAGATCAAGAGACGGTGGAAAAATGGATATCATATTATAGATATCGCTGAAGGGTGGTAGAGATAGTCCACTCTGTAAATTTGGTTTTTTATGTTTTAGTGATTGAGCAGCAGCTTGTCTCCTAAACCTAAAGCTCTGTTTTGTTATCTTCTTTAGTCAGTAGTTGTTCAATTTTACTATCTATATCAGTGAGCTTTTTGTCCAGTTTTTCAGAAGCAACACTATTGCTATAAGTTATCAAGATTAACTTCACAGATACTAAAAAGATTGCTATTTCCAATAGTAGATCATGAGTAAATCCTTTAACGAATAGTGCTACAGTAAATAAAATAAAAGTTATTGCAATAACTATCAAAGAACCTTTTCCGAAATGTTTTGCAGTATTTTCAATATGAAACACTATTTTCCTTTTTCCAACTCTTCTCGTATCTCTTTGTCGAAATTTTAAGCTGTATTTTTGCAGAATATTACTATAAACTCTCTTAGTGTTTAGGCTACCTCTGTAGGGATGAAGAGTGGATATTCAACGCCAGACCAGTAGAGCAGAAATATTATGCCGCAGTATCATACTTTCTTATATCAATTTCCACACCATTTTTTACAATTTCTCTTGCTCTGCTTAGCAGTCCTTTTGTTGTAGATTCATCCATATATTTTTCTCCACAATTATCACAAATTTCAGCTGGAACTTCTTTAAAAACAATAGTTGAACTACCTTTTTCTAAAGTTACTGTTGTTGTCCCTTCTTTTGTTTCTCCATGCTTACAAATCATACATTTCATTTTTCAATCCTTTTCTTATAGTCATCACTCCATTTGTCTTTATCTGGATAATATGCA
>JAYEOM010000036.1:0-19104 GCA_034722955.1 Campylobacterota bacterium | reverse complement strand
TGCTTTTATATTTTATCTGGATAATTTGCGATTTTGGTATCTCAAAAATATGGTATCCACTCTTGACTGCGTCTATCTTTGCCTCAAAAAATGTGCCATCTTTGAGATGAATAGATTCGCTGTATCCGAAATGTATTGATAGAGCGATTAATAAAAATATTCTAAGTGTATGTTTTAGTAACTTCATGCAATCTCCTGTTTGTCCGAATGAACTTGATTTTAAACTATGAAATAGTAGCAATCTTTGGAAACAATTCAGTAACAGTTATATCTTCTGCATGTAGTACTCTATCAGTGATTTTTCTGCAATGCCTGGTATAATATTGTCATAATCATGTAGTGATTTCATTGTTTTTGAGTCTTCAAACTTATTGACGAAGATAACATTTTTGATATTTTTTGTCTGCAAAATATTTTTGAGCATTGGCTCTTCATTAAACAAAAATGTGTCAGCAAAGGAGTAGTTGTAATTTGTACTCTCTATCTTCTCTCTATAGTCATTGAAATCATCGGCTGTATGGACACTATACCCCATACTCTCAAAGAGTGCTTTAAAGATTTTATTATCAGTTTTTTGATTTTTGCAAAGAATGATATCTATACGAGACTCTGAAGCTGAGACCTTTTGGGGGAAATACTCTTTGAGCATACTCTCTATCTTCTTCAACTCTATTGGTTTTGGTAAAAACTCATCCATCCCTTCACTCATCAGTCTCTCTCTATCCCCTTTGATATTATTGGCAGTGAGTGCGACTATAGGAGTATGTGGCAAGTTATTTTGCTCTTCATACTCTAGTATTTTATGTGTAGCCTCTACTCCATCCATCACAGGCATTTGAATATCCATGAGTATGAGGTCATAGTGGTTGCTCTTTCTCTGCTCTAGTGCCTCCTTACCATTCTCTACAATAGTGAGTTGTATCTTGAGATTGGAGAGTGTATGCTCCATGAGTTTTTGATTGATTTTATTGTCTTCTGCTATGAGGATAGAGAGATTATCGAAGGCTAGGGATTGTGAACTATCTTTTGATGATATAAGTAAATTGTTTGAATTCTTACTTATGTCTATACCTCTTTTAATTTTGGAAAAGTTAATCGGCTTGTATATGACTGAATCAATACGAGGGAATTGATGATTGTTATCACGAAAGTTGTCTAGTTTGGAGATATGTATGATCTTCATATCAGATTGTGGTATCTTACCAAGCTCCTCCATATCAATACTATGGACAAAAAGGAGTGTAAGATGCTCCATATGATTAGACTCCAACAAGCTATCGATAGATAGATACTCTGAGTATTTTGCACCTGTATACTCTATATATTTTTTGATATTTTCTCTCTCATTTATCTGCTTTTGATTGTGTGGCATACAAAACCCTATGTGGTGGTTATTTTGATTCACATCTATAGGGGAGACTTCGGGCAGGTGAAGCTCGAAAAAGAAGGTCGATCCCTCACCCTTGATACTATCTATATCAAGCTCTCCACCCATTGCATCAATAAACTTCTTGGAGATGGTCAAGCCTAATCCTGTGCCACCATATTGACGGCTTGTAGATATATCCTCTTGTGAGAATGCTTTGAATATGCTCTTTTTTTGCTCTTCGCTCACACCTATACCTGTATCTTTGACTGCAAATCTGATATTGGAGTATCCATCCTGTGAGCTTATCTTCTCTACTCTCACATCTATTACTCCCTCCTCAGGGGTAAATTTGATAGCATTACTGATGAGATTGACAACTACTTGGGTGAGTTTTGTCGGGTCTCCTTTGAGTGTTGTATTGATATGTGGATCTACAAAGAGTTGCAGGTTTATATTTTTTTCATCTGCTTTTGCACCATAGGACTCTATGGCGGACTCAAATATATCAAAAGGGTTAAACTCTATAGATTCGAGCTCTACTTTTTGCTCTTGTATTTTTGCCAAGTCCAAAATATCGTTGACTATAACTAGTAGGTTGCTAGAGCTATTATCAATAATTTTTATAAATTCCAACTGCTCCCCTGTAAGTTTAGTACTTTTAAGAAGTTGCGTAAAGCCCAAAATACCATTGAGAGGTGTTCTGATTTCATGAGACATGTTAGCCAAAAATAGATCTTTTGATCGGTTAGATTCGGCTATGGTGTCAGCCATAAAATTATATATTTTGACCTTATTTTGTTTTTTTATAATATCGTTAAGTTCATTTTGTTGCGATGGGTTGAGATTTAATCTAATGTCTTCTATTGCCTCTTTGAATCCATGTTCATCTTTGGTAGATGATCTAAATCTAAAGTAGAGTGCCAATATTATGAGAAGCAAAAGGATAAGAATAGTACCAAGTATATAGAGCTCTTTTTTTATCTGAGAGATATTTTCTAAAACTGTATTTTTGATATTCAATGAGAGTATATTGATGCTTTTTGTTATTTTTTCGACTCTCTGCTTGGCTGTGTTGTTCCATTTATCTTTGTTGATGGTTGATAATCTATCGTTGATAGAGGAGAGTACAATATCAGATCTCTGCTCATCAATAGATGCAAAGTAGAGGTCTTGGTCTAGGAGAATATCCAGTTTAGCCACTATATTATTGTCAGTTAATTTTCCAATCTTAGGTATATAATCTTTGTTTATTTGACTATTCCAAGTCACTAGATTTTTATCACTAAATGGAGTGTCTTTATAGAGTAGAAAAGATATAAATCCTCGTTCCATCTCTATATTCTCTTCTATCAATATCAATTCTAAATAGAGATCTAGTATCTCTCTGTTTGACTGAATATCTTTGAGTGCAATATATTTATCTAAATTAAATGCTTTCATGGAATTATAGAAGCCCCCATTGTTATGCTGGATCTCCAAACTCTTGATGATTGTATTGATCTCATTAATGACAGTAAAACTAAAATCTTTTGTATATCTCTGGGCAAATAACTCATCAAAAGATATCTCTCTTTTGCTGATTTTGTTTCTTACTGCATTTAATGTAGAAAATTTATCAAAAAACCCTTTTGATAATGCTCCTCCATCATTTTTTTGTAACTTATCCAAATCTTTGTCAACAAGTTGTCGTATACTGTTGAGGTTGCTAGCTACTGTATCATCACTGCTTTTAAGAATAAATAGCGATGAGAGCCTTCGCTCCTCATCTATATGCTCTAAAAAACCATTTAAATCCTCCAGCACGCTCAAATCTGCTCTACTCTTGGAGAGATCAAGGTATCTACTATATTGCATCGTCGCATAGTAGAAAATCGCCAATGACAAAAACAGAAGTATCGCAAGGATACCAATATCAATACGCTTCTTGTGTAGTGTTTTCACTTTATTATCTCCTATTGATTTTTACTATGATATTTTTCTAAAAGTAGAGAGTTTTTCTCTATCTGTTTGGATGCGAGTAGTAGTATATTTTCTATCTCTATATCACTCTCTTTGAGATAGTAGGGTTTGATCCCTTTCCAGTTTTTATGTAGTTTTGAGAGAATCAATAAGCTCTTAGCTGAGTAGTTGTAGTCATCCAAAAGAATCAGTGCCTTGTCCATCTCTGCTATAGTACTCTTGACCATACTCATATAAGATGCACTATTTTTATCTGTTTGTAAAAGTAGATAACTTTTTGTCATTTTTTCCATCAAAAAAGATATATCTTTCATTTTGATGAGCATCTTCTCATCTTCGCTCAGTGTATAGCCAAGCTCCCGCGTGATAGAGTCTGCTGCTTTTAGCAGTATCTCACTATACTCCAAGATTTTATGGGGATTTCCCCCCTCTATTGGCTCTTGTATGAGCTTAAGCATCTTCTCTCTACTATAGTACAAAAAATTGAGTACATCTCTAGACTCTTCATCTTTCATTGATCTATCTATTAGCTCAAATTGTTTCTCTAGCTCTTTGAGTTTTTTGAGAGCGAGATCTCTTCTATATCTTTTTTTGGGATTGAGGTAGTAGGAGAGGTAGGTTACAACTATCTGTTGACTACCCAAACGAATATTCTCTGAAGCCTCTAGCAGTGAGACTTGACTTCTGATAGATGCAGCTTGGAGTGTCGAACTCAAAACCATTACTATCAACGGATACAAAAGATAACGATACATAATAACTCCCTCTATAATATATTTGGATTATAGAAAAAAGTGGTTACATATATATTACCCTACCAACTAAATACCCAAATTTTTGATGCAGGGAACATAGGAGATCTTCTATTGCAAGAGCGATTTGATGGTGCTATTGTGGCTATTGATGAGTTTAATAAGCTGAATATAGACTCTATAAAATTCACAAAAAAGTAACAAACATTACGCTAAAATAATAAACCAAAGAGCCAAAAAAAGAGTGCTGCACCTAAACCGACACAACAATACTCGTCTCTTCGCTTGATGGGTAGTGTGCTTGATATTGATACCTCTTTTGCAAAATTGGATTGTTCCATATATCATTGTGTTTTGACAAGTAGTTAAAGTAGATATCCGGTTTATTTCCGCCGTATTTGATGATCCTGGCTATGGCAATTTCATCAGGATGTTTAAAATAGGCACCATTGGATGAGATCAGGTAGGAGTTGCATCGTATCCGTTCTAGTAACGCTTTGGAGATATTGGCTTCGCTTCCATGATGGGGTACTTTGAAGAGATCGAGATAGAGAGGTTGACACCCAGGAAGATACGCTTTGATAGAGTCAAGAAGTACAGCAGCATGGGCATCTCCGGCAAAAAGCATTTTTTTATCATCATACTCGGTGATAAGTGCGATACTGCTGCCGTTTGGCAGTGAATCATCTGGTTCAAAAATACTTTTTGCCAGACTCTCAATATCGGGCAATTTAGCTCCCCCTAGTGATTCAAGTCCGGAGGGACTCGTATCTAGCTCTTCTCTCTCTTCAGGCTTCTTATTTAGAAAAAGTCCAGCTTTTTCTGCTTCCCTCTCCCACTTTGGTTTCAGCTTTGCCAACTCTTTTAGAGAAGGAGAGAGGAGTGTAAGCTTCATACCTCCGGGCAGAACGATAGGTAAAAACTCTTTCTCTCTATCTATGCAGGCTGATTTGCCGCCAAAAGCTTGATTCCAGTGGATATCAAGTTTGTCCAAATAGTCTGAAAGGATCTCTGCCTGCTTAACCCCTAGAGACTCCAGGCTGCTCAAATGTTGATACCCGTTATACCATATATCACCGAATGTCACACCCAGACTATCCTCTTCGAGCAGTTTCAGCACTCCTGCGATATGATCTGCATCAATATGGGTAATGACAAGAAGATCAAAATGCCGTTTATCGGAAGGTAACTGCTCAATACGCTTTTTGAGACGCTTGAAAGTGCCGGCCGTACCTCCATCGATCAGGATACGATGGAGAGAGTCCGGATCCCTGCCATACTCGATCCATATAGAGTCACCATGTCCAGCCTGTATCAGTTCGACTTTAAACATTTGCACTCCTTTTAAAATATTCATCCTCGATCAATGAGATATTATCAATAACTAGCAGTCCATATGCATCATCTGTAAACATCGCTAGTTTAGCCAGATATGAATAGGCTAACTCTATCTCTTTTTGTTTTGTTTCATTGATCAATAACTCTTTCTCATAAAGCATATACAGACGCAATCTTGCAACCAAAAGAGAGAGCCCCTCACGAAAGATAGGCAGTCCTCGTTTATATGCACCCAAGAATAGATCTATAGCTTCTCTATCATTACCTCTTCTAGCTTCAAATTCTCCTGCAATAATAGCACCATCAGATAACCTTGGAAACCACTCATATAAATTTTTCGGCCAATCGTGCATCTGCTCGACAGCACCGATACGCAACAGAATATAACCCCCTATCACTGCTCCTATAGGATTGCTCATTTTACTATATAGCATGCCTTCAGCTTCTTCGGCAAGACCTGCTGCCTCTTCAAGAGAGTTGCTCGAAAGGTAATCAAACATGAGTGTAGTACGCTTGCTATCCTCAAAAGAGCAGGAGAGCTTAAGATCCACCCCATTGTCCACTATCTCTACGGTACATCTCTCGATCATTGAGTTTTTTTGGATGGGTAGTAGTAAATTAGTCGGTTTATCTCTGTTTCTGCTGACCTCCAAGATCTGCAGATACTCTAGAGCATCAATATCTATCCTGATATGATCACTGCTATCTGTGGTCTCTCTATTAAAGTTTTCTGCTCCCGACAACTCTCTCTCCTCTTGCCAACCTTTCTCGTTAAAAGAGAGTATTTTTACTGTTATAGCCTCTTTTTTAGGGATAAACTTTTTATTGATCTGGCGAGGTCTAAATGTAGTAGATGCCTTGGTATTTCTCAAAGATCCATAAGCATCACCCGGGAAAGGTCTAAATGTAGCAGATGCCTTGGTATCCACATCAGATGATCTGTTTTTTGGGGCAGTCATCATCAATAGATCTTCAAATCTCTCTTCGGACTCCTCCTCTAAGAGCTCTTTTTTGTTTTCAATATTTTTTTCTGGAGTGAAAGTGAGTTTCAACTCTTTGGCATCACCAGTTTTGAGATCTACTATTTCACTCTCTATCTCACCATCAGGTTTCACAGCTTCAATAATATATAATCCCGGATCCAATACGATGGTTCCATCTGTCCTGCTGTAACCTTGAAGCTGAAAATTACTTTTTCGTATCACCAAAGGAAAATCATAATACTCTGATATTTTCACATTGAGTGTTGCCGGAGAGAGTGTAGAGTGATCATCAGAAAAATCATATAAAAATATCTTTTTCATAATACAATCTCCTCATCATGTCTCGGAGGGGAGATAATGATCGCTGGAACTATTTTACCAGAGTGATGTGAATCTTCAGTCATATCAAATTCGATACGGTATACCCCCGGATTTACCACATCGATATAAGGAGACTCAAAAGGAAAAAGCTCAAACTTTTCATTTGTTGTAAGATTGATCAGTGTATATTTTGCATACTGCACTGCTGATTGGGGAGAGAGGGAGACTGTCAAAGTGATAACAGGAGGATCTTCTGATTCATGAAAAACAGTATTTGAAGAGATTCCGCCAAGTACAACAGATTGTGTTTCGTTGTAACTCATAGCAAGTTCTTTCACACCTTTTTGTAACTGTTTGAAAAGTTCAAGCGTAGAAACCAGCCAATTTTTAGGGTTGTTTTGATCATCTGCTTTGGCTGCATCAGATCGCAGGCATTGTAAAAGTACCTGTATGAAAAGGGTACCCTCTCCCGGTTTTCCTAAAGCCAATGTTTCAGGGGCAGCTCCAAAAAATATAGGTGATGATTCAACAGATTCCCCCCGTTTTATATCCAGATTGATCCCTGTCTTTGCTGATATATACTGAGCAAAGAGTTTTGGTTCGATCGCACAGGCATCCACAAAGTAAAATTGGTTTTTAGCCGCACTATCCTGAGCCATAGCCTGATGAATATTGCCGATATCAAGAGCTCCCTCCAAAATAGATCTATTTGGCTTTCCAAAATCCTCCAACAGCACAATACCCAAATCACCGGAAAGCCGAATACCATGTCCGGCAATATAGACAATGCAGTGACCTTCTCGAAACTTCAAACAGTCGTTCTGCCAAGCATAGAGTGCATCCTCAACATTTGAACTATCGGGGAGAGGCTGGTTGAGCTGGCCTAGTTGAGGTTCATTGTCGATCTCTTTTTGGGATGGTGCTAGAAGGAGGCGTATGCTTCCTAGCGGTGCTTTGGAGTTATTGTAGCTCTCTTTGATCCAACAAGCAAAACGGTAAGCAGAAGTGGCGGGTGTCGAAACAGAGGTCAGACCCAGAAGCTTCTCATCATCGCTTGTTATATCATCAGGAAGATAAGTATACTTGCTTGTTCCTATGACCAAAACATGTGTGCAGACCTCATCATAATATGATGTTTTATGCCATATGCTCATCTTTTACTCCATTATAAATTATCATATCAACCTAGAGGATGATCCGGCAGAGGAACTCTCTCTGCCCTCTTAAGGTCTGAGTCTATATAGCACCTAACAGCAGCATCTGTAAGTGCATATCCCCAATTGATCAGATGCCCCTGCTCTTCATGGGAAAATGCCTTCAGCCGCGTAGGTATCTCTGCTATACATTTGGTCGTTGGAGTATCAGAAGCGAGTCTGTTCTCTACATCATACTTGGATATATTTGTTGGTATAGCCCAGTAAGCTACTCTGTATGCTCCATACTTTGTATTGGTCATCAAATAACGCTTTCTAACGGCACGCTGCTGGTTGATCATGATAGTTGTCATGCGAGAAAATTGTGTGATCCAATTTCTTTTGAGTCCGATCTTTTGTATGAGAGTAGAGAGTGGCCCACCCTTCATATCAAAACCTACTTTGAAAGGTGCACCGGCATTGCAGACAAACACTTGATCAAAATGGTCACTACTCTCCTCTTCATCCTTCCAGATAGCCTCCACTCCAAGATTGTCATAGAGTCCGCCATCTGCAAGTACAAGTCGATCACGCAAAGCTCTATTATCGTGTAGATCAGAGTGATCTGTTCGCTTCCAGTTCCACTTACTTGAGTCAAGTATCACAGGAGAAAATATGGGGGGAAAGGAACTGGAAGCTGCGACTGCCCGTGCGAGAGAGAGGTCTCCGGAGGGTGCTTCTCCTAATTTGTAGTCATAAATATGATCTTGTGTCATACGGACGCTTGAACCTGTTCCGTAATTTGTAGCGTAAAATATAAATTCCGGAATACCTTTGCCATGAGGCAGCTCTTTGAGTAGAGCCCTGTCAAACAGTTTATCATCATAAGCTTCAGTGATCTTATCGCCTATAGTTTTCCAAGGAGTCAACAAGCCTATAATGCCTGCTTTGACATCTAAAGGTTCACCGCAAAACTTCTGTAAAGGCTTTACGACAACTTCTTCAAAATTTTTAGCGACATCATGATCATCAAACTCAAGATCACTCCAGTGGAGTGCCAGATGCCCCAATGTGATCGATCCGCCAGAGACTGCGGTGATACGATCTAGTTTTCTTAATATGCCAAATTCATTAAGGCGCCATAGACTGCCAAGTGCAAACAGTGCAGCTCTATATCCACCACCTGATAACGCCAATGCAGAAGTTTTTTGTTTTTCAATACTCTCTATGCCCATTTGTAGCCTCCTATTTTTTACATGATACACTCAAATAGCTTTTAAAAAGAGCTAGTCAGATGGGTAGATCTGTTTTGATAACTTCCTAACTCTATATATCAGATACTACTCAAAGCGTTTGATATAGCTGTGGCAATATGGCTCTCTATCTTTGCGTCTATAGTAGTCCTGATGATATGCCTCTGCACTATAGAACGACTCTACACTCAAAACTTTGGTCTCTACTCTATAGCCCCTCTCTATCAAAACCTTAATGAGACTATCTACAGTCTCCCTCTCTTTTAGATCTGTTACAAAAATAGCCGATTGGTACTGCTCGCCAATATCGGGACCTTGTCTACTCTTTTGTGTGGGGTCATGAATCTCAAAGAAAGTTTTTGCCAATTTTTCGTAAGATATTGTCTTGGGATCATAGAGTACATCAACTGTCTCAATATGTCCTGTATCGCCACTCATGACCTGAGAGTAGCTGGGGTTTTTAACACTGCCACCCATAAAACCGGATATGACCTCTTTAACTCCATCTAGCTTTTCGAGATAGTACTCAACTCCCCAGAAACATCCACCTGCAAAATAGGCATGCCGATATTGAGAGGGTAGAGTTGATCTATTATCTTCAAAGTTCAATGAGATAGAGTTTACGCAGTATCGTCTATTTTTGGCTGTTAGCCCCTCTCCTTCAAACAGATGCCCCAAGTGAGCATCACACTTGGCACATAGAATCTCAGTGCGTCTTCCATCACTATCTCTCTGCTTCTTTATGGCACCGGGTATCGCATCATCAAAACTAGGCCAGCCGCAATGGGATATAAACTTATCATCAGATCTATAGAGAGCTGTATTGCAAACTTTGCAACGATAGATACCACTACTGTCGGTATGGAGATATTGACCTGAGAAAGGTCGCTCTGTTCCTTTGTCTACTATGACATGTCTCTCTTGAGGAGTCAACCCCTTCAGTGCTTTCGCCCAAGGCTCTGTAGTCTCGGCATTTACCGATATCGACAATACAACAAGAGGTATGAGATAACTTAGTTTCACAACACTCCTAATCCTTGGAGATAGCATACTTACCAGACCCTAAAAAGATAATCGCCAAGGCACCCATCAAAAAGAGTACCGGTGTCTCTAGTGACCAAGAGCCATGAGAGCCTAGGGTGAGGAGGGATTTGCTATGTACTAGATAGATCGCTACAGCCATGTTGAAAGCAATAATGGATGCCCACCATCTGCTTCTCCATCCGACCAACAACATCAGAGGAGCCAAAATCTCTCCAACATAGACACCAAATGCCAAATATGGAGGCAGCCCTTCTATCTTGAGCAGACTCTCTATATATCCAATACCATGCAAAATCTTATCTACACCATGAAAGAGCAACAGACCGCCAATCGCAATCCGTAAGATCAATTTGCCTATACTTTGAGAATCCATCTTAAGCCTGCTTTAGTCGTTCCATCCGCTAGATATAGAGATGATATCATAGTTCTCTCTCCAGTAGCTTTTGAGTTTGGCTCTAAACCGTTCCCATCCGTAGTTGCTGCTATAAGCCTGCTCTTGCCATAAAACATCTTTGGTAAAGAGTACAAACCAACGCCCCTCTCCATACTCAAGTTTGGTGATTTGATGACCATTGTCCCACTGTTCACGGATCACTTGACGAACAGCACTCCACTCATCCAAGCTGATGTAGCTCTGATCTTTAAGTTTTGTATTTTTAGCAAAAACACCTACCCATTTGCCACCGCCTGCTTCAACTTCAGTCAGAGCATATCCCTTGCCCCAATACTCTTTTAGTGTTTTTTGGAAATCTTTCCACTCTCGATCGGCAGTATAGACTTGATCTTTATACCCTGTCCCTTTGGCAAATACACCAACCCACTCTGCATCGCCATACTCGACATCTATGAGGTCATAGCCCTCGCTCTTCTTCTTGTCGATGCTTTCGGCAAATTTGTTCCAATTGCTACTATGCAGATAAGATTGGGCGGTATATCCTGTACCCTTGGCAAAGATACCCATCCAAGTGCGACCACCCTGCTCCAAGTCAACAAGATAAAAACCTTTCTTCCATTCTGTCTCTATAGCATCACCCATATCGGGCAGATACTCTCTGCTTACGATCGACTGTGCTGCCATATCTGTGCCTTTGGCGTAGAGTCCTACCCATATATGCTCTGCATAACTTGCAGGAGTCAAGAGTAACATAACAGAGAGAGTGATTAGTAATTTTTGATACCAATTCATAACATAAACCTTATTTTGTATTATTTTAAATAGTATAGCATACTTATAAGATATTTTCACTTTTTGGATGCACAAAGAGGACTTCGAACTCCAAATAGTCATAAGGGTAACTCCTAATCAGATGTTTTGTCTCTCTATAACTCAATCTTCGTTCACCACCACTAGTACCACTCTCTTTGATGTAACGCAACATATCATAGATGTTTTCAAAGTGAAGAGTGTATCGAACAGTTTCATATTCGACATCATAATATTTGTCTATTTTCTCTTTGAGTACGGTTTCATTATATATGGGAGAGGTGATACCTGCACACTTATGCAGCGACCGAAATGTCCCAGCAGTAAAAATAGCACTATAGAAGTTTGATGAGATGGGTGCAAACATAGATAGTGTAGTATCCAAATCTTGGCTCCACTGTAGTGCAGATGAGGAGAGGAGAAGGTCATAGCTCTTGCGTGAAAGTTTATCTGCCATCTGTTGGCTATTGAAGTCCTCATTTAGCAGTGTAACTCTATCCTCTTTAGGGTGTAGCCAAAGCATCTCCTTGGAGATATCTACTGCTGTCAAGTGGGCATAGTCTATCTTTTGATCGATGAGATTTTGGTATATCTCTCCTCTGCCACACCCTAAATCAAGTATACTAGGGTAGGCTTTTTTAGGCAGCATAGATACAAGCTTCTTGGCTACCTCTGCTTGAACAGTGTTGTTTTGGTTATAGCTACTGGCAAATCTGGAAAATTCTTGGGAAACCCTCGTCATTCATTTAACTCATTTTCATATTTTTTTGGGTATAATCCACAAAATTATACCCAAATTAGGTTAGGAGTAACTCTCTATAGACCTAATTTTAAAGAGGAATCAATGACATCAACACTACTAATCGTGCAGATTGTTCTAGCACTTGCTATCACAGTCGCCGTACTACTGCAGAAAAGTTCCAGTATTGGTCTAGGTGCCTATAGTGGGAGTAACGAATCTATGTTTGGAGCCAAAGGACCGATGGGTATTCTGGCAAAAGCAACCTTTATACTTGCCCTTCTATTTGTACTCAATACACTGGCATTGGGTTATCTATATACCAAAGAGAATAACAAATCAGTTGTCGATACAGTTAAGTCAGCCGTGCCTGTTTCGGCAGAGACACCGACAGCTGTAGCACCGATAGCACCTTCGGCACCAGCTGTGACAACCCCGACAGTTCCAGAAACAACATCGTCAGTCCCAGAAACAACATCGGCAGTCCCAGAAACAACATCGGCAGTCCCCCAAGCCCCGGCAGTAGATACCAAAACAGAGAGCACAGAAGCTCCTAAGCCGGCAACCCACTAAAGCAGAATGCCCCCTATCGGGGCAAACCAAAATCATAACCCCAAGGAGAAAGAGCATGTTAAATGAAATTTATGATAATACCCAAGAGCATATGGAGAAGAGTGTTGATGCGATGAAGCGTGATTTTTCTACGCTAAGAACCGGTAAAGTGACCACTACAATCGTCGATAATATCAAAGTTGACTACTACGGTACACCTACAGCACTCAATCAAGTAGGAAATGTCATCGCTATGGATGCTACGACTATCTCTATCACTCCTTGGGAAAAATCACTGCTTTCTACTATAGAAAAAGCGATCCAAGAGGCCAACATAGGTGTAAACCCCAACAATGACGGTGACTTTATCAAGCTATTTTTCCCTCCTATGACGGTAGATCAGAGACACGAGATCGTCAAGCAGGCCAAAGTAATGAGCGAAAAGAGCAAGGTAGCCGTTCGCAATATCCGCAAAGATGGCAACGATCATGTCAAGAAGCTAGAGAAAGATAAAGAGATCAGTGAAGATGAGATGAAAAAAGGTCTTGATAGGGTACAGAAGATAACAGATGAGTATATCGCAAAGATAGATGATACGCTCAAAACAAAAGAAGCAGATATACTGAAAGTATAAGTTATGAATGTAGAAGAGAAATACAGAGAGTCCGGTGCACTGCTCGAGGGTCACTTCATACTCAGTAGCGGCAATCACTCAAACAGATATCTACAGAGTGCGAAGGTACTAGAGGATCCTAAAAGAGCAGAGCTTTTGTCAAATGAACTAGCTAAGATGATCCAAGAGAGCGGCATAGAGATAGATACGGTCTGTGCTCCTGCTATGGGTGGTCTGTTGGCTGGGTATGAGCTAGCGAGATCTCTAGGTACTAGAAGTATCTTTGTCGAACGCAAAGAGGGTAGTATGGAGCTTCGTCGCGGTTTTGAAGTTAGCAGAGGTGAAAAGATTATCATCTGTGAAGATATCATCACTACTGGAGGCTCTGCTATGGAAGCTGCATCGGTCATCGAAGAGCTTGGTGCTGAAGTTGTCGCTTTCGCAGCACTGGCAAATCGCGGTTTTTGCCAGAGAGAGGGGAGTGATATAGAGGCAAAAGCAGAGTGCAAACTGCCTAAAGATGCAGCTTTTTTTGCATTGGAAGATTTCGAGTTTGCTATGTACTCCCCTGAGAGCTGCCCACTCTGTGCAGAGGGTAGCCAAGCGATCAAGCCAGGAAGCAGAGACTAGTCATTAGGGTAGCCTTAATGCCAATGAAATAAGGATTTTTTGAAGTGCTGCTTTGACTCCACCTAATGTCTGAGGCTAAAGCCTCAGCTCCTATCGGACTCTATGATTTGCTTAATTCATTGGCATTGGGGGTAACCTTAAGCCCGAAATATAGTCAATTTGCAGTCCAGACTAAACCTATATCATCTATAACTACATCAGCTCTTCTTGGCTTGATGGAGAAGCTCTCTATAGTGCAGTTGTCGATAGAGTAACGATCCATAAGTTGATCTACTCTCTCTTCAAGTTCTTCTCCAAGATCATCGATCTTAGTCTGAACGGCTTGAGCCTTCTCTTCTGCTCTAGTCACATCTCCTTTCTCTTTGAGAATGCGTGATCCTTTGGTTAGTGTCGAGCCTATTTTTGCAGAGCTTTTTCTCCCGAAAAGTGCACCTAGTATAGCCATCCCCGCAGTTATAGCTGTGTCTGTCATCTTGCTGCTTACATCTGACTGCTCTTTCTCTACACGATCCATAGCTCGCTGCAATCTATCGATAAGCAGACTCTCCTTTTTCCCATATCTCTCCTTGAGAGCCTCAATATCTTCCTCTTTTTCACTATTTAGCAGATCTTGAAGCCGCACTTTGAAGTCACCCAATATCTCATGTGGTTTTGACTCTAGTTTGGGTGATCTGCAGCGATAGAGTTCCAGTTTTTTATCTCTATAGAGCATATCGGAGAGACTCTTGACTGCTCTCTTCAATCCTCTGTCTCTGTATATAAAATCAGGGAGTTTAGTATATTTGGCACCTTTGGGAGCTTCTCTAGGCAGACGATCAAAGTGATCTTCGCTAGGCTCTGCACTCTTCCAGTCGAGATCTATATCTAAAGGGTCTACCACAAGCATAAGAGTACTCTCCTCTTTCTCATCTATACCTCTGCTTTGGCTGTAAAAACCAACTTTTGTGTATGCTCTCAGAGTGGGAGAGAAACAGTTCTCTCCGCGAGCATCAACTTCATAATATTGTGGTATTGAGCTATCTATGGTATTGTAGTTATCATATAGTGATTGATCCTCTCTTGATATAGTATCTTTGGGAGTATCTTTTGATTTTGCACTCTCTTTTTGGCTCTCCATCAATATAGAGATATCTCCTCTCTTCAGTGGTCCCTTGAGGTAGCTTAGAACCCAGCGGGTAGAGAAGAGTCGTATATCATCAAGGTGAGCACTTTTTAGGAAAAATGTGCGTTTTGGCATACTTGATAGTATCTGCTTGATATCTCCTCTATCAAAACCTGATCCCACCTTGCCTCCTAGACCATCTATAACTCTATCTATATCTTGAGTAGTTTGAAGACGACCAATAAACCATGTACCTATATTTGAGAGACCCTTGTAGTCGAGATCAACAGGATTTTGAGTACTCAGTACAACACCTACTCCATATGCTCTAGCTTGCTTTAGGAGGAGGAGCATCGGCTCTTTGGATGGAGGATTTTTGGTCGGAGGGAAATAGCCATATATCTCATCCATATAGAGTAGTGTCTTGAGTGCTGATGTGCCACTCTGCTGACGCATCCAAGCGATATATCTGTTGAGCAGCAGTGTCACAAAAAACATCCGTTCGTTGTCATTGAGATGTGCTATCGAAAATATAGCGATCCTTGCTCTGCCATCCTCATCATACAGGAGTCTTTGTATATCGAGATCTACCCCTTGCAGCCAAGAGCTGAAACTTGGAGAAGCGATAAGTGCATTGAGTCTTGTCGCAAATTTAAATCGTTCACTCTGAGGATAGTAGCTATCTAGGGGGAGAACACCTACTTTTTTGAATGGCGGATTGATAATGCTCCCTATGAGCCTCTCTATACTGATGCTATGACCATCAGTCCAATTTTCCAAGATGATCTGTGCTAAGAGGATATACTCTTTGGAGTCGATAGGGTTCGCCTCTATGCCGACGAGAGAGAGAAGACTGGTGACTGTGGACTTCAGAAAAGATGACAGAGTGTCACTATCGTTCATGATCTCGTTAGGCGGTGCCTCTAGTGAAGCCATGATATTGATACTGATACCGGCACTGCTGCCAGGCGTATAGATAGTCTTTTTGACACTATTAAACTTTTGGACACGAGATATATCCTGCCCCCAGCTCTCTATACCCTCTCTCCACTCTGTTGCTATCTGCTGGGCATATAGATTTGGCTCTCTGCCTTTGGCTCTCGCTTCATCTTTGACCCAAGGCTCAAAACTAGTAGCCAAGAAAGATGGATCAGTCAAGCACAGATCTCCCATATCTCCTTTGGGATCTATCACAATAGAGGGGATATTATCGATGGCAGCCTCCTCTATGAGACCAATGCCAAGACCTGTTTTACCACTTCCGGTCATACCTATGATCGCTGCATGTGTAGTAAAATTTTTATTTTTTAGCAGGGTCAGTGCATCCGTAGGAGCCATACCCTCCCTCTCAACATCTCTCCCCATATAGAACAAGCCAAGCTTTTCATAGATCTCCCCACTCATACAGAACCTTTTTGATTAATATGCTATTATTGTAGCAGAGATTTGATTAGGCTAAGAGTAAATTGCAGGGTGCAGAGATATCCTTTTTCATTACGACGATCTACATCATAATGCATACTTGCATAGCCATCATAGGTAAAGTTGAAACTCTAATGGATGTACCAAACTCTTATGTAGTAATAGATATAGAGTAAAACTAGGAGCAGAAAGGTACTGTATGAAAAGTATTAAAGCGTTGCATAGTCATGATAAACCTAGAGAAAAATTAGCCAAAAAAGGTGCGGAAGCTCTTAAAAATGAGGAGCTTATGAGCGTGCTTCTTGGCTCTGGTGTACGGGGCAATGATGTGCGTAAACTCTCTAAAGAGATAATAACACTACTCGATAGTGATTTTGATGCTGTCAACCTAGATAAACTTTGTGATATTCATGGTTTGGGTTTAGCTAAAGCGTCTCAGATATTAGCATCTATAGAGCTCAGCAAACGCTACCTTATTCAAAATAACAGACGCATCACCTCTGCAGAAGATGTATTTGAGGAGCTCAAATCTTTTACTGCAAAAACACAAGAGTATTTTCTGACTATTACTCTCGATGGTGCTTCACACATCATCAATACTCGTACAGTTTTTATAGGCACTCTAAACCAGAGCTTAGTACACCCTAGAGAGGTATTTGCCGATGCCATAGCAGACAGAGCAGCAGGTATCATCATCGCCCATAACCATCCTAGTGGAACACTCGCAGCAAGTAGAGCAGACATACAGATAACTCAGAGACTCAAAGAGGTATCCAAGCTAGTAGGCATAGAGCTACTCGATCATGTCATTTTATCTAAAAATGGGTTTTACTCTTTTTCGGATGAGGGGTTGCTGGTTTAAGTTTGTTTTCATATAACAAATAATACATATATGAAAAGGATAATATTTGGAGGTTTTGAATGTTAGCTATAATATTTTGATTATAAGAGAAATGCTTGATATGTAGCGGCTGACCCCAAAGTTTACCTTGCGTTCTGAGTGTCTATCATTTTAGAAAAATAGAAAAAACCTCTGCGGATGTTTTATAAGGCAGGTTTTATTGAGAGTTTGATGAGGGGAGATCAAGATGGGACTTGAATTGGTAGAGTTGGTGCTGGAGGTTGAGGATGAGTTTGATATATATCTGCCTGATAAAGATATGGAGTGTTTAGCTACGCCTGATGATTTGGCTACATATATTTTCAATAAATTCAAAAGAGATAGTGATAGCAAGTGTGTTTCACAAGTGGCTTTTTATAAACTTAGAAAACTTTTTATGGATAACTTTGGCAACAGAAGAGAAGAACTTGTGCCTGATGCTAACCTGGAAGAGTTATTAGGTGATGATATTCGACATAAATGGAAAAGACTACAAGATTTACTTGACAATAAAATTTATCCTACTAGTTTAATGCTAAGCAAAAAAGAGAGTTTAATGCTTTTATATCCCACAATAGCTATAAGTGCTATTTTTTATTATTACAAGAAAGATATAATTGATACTATTTTTGTTCCTTTTATAAGCTATTTCGTATTGTTTCTTTTGCTATCAAAACTTATAGGAAAAGAAGTTCCTAGAAGATATAAAAAGCTCTCTTCCCTGCTTAAATACATAGATGACAATGTAATATCTGACATATACAGCTCAAAGGAGAAAGTTTTAAAAAAGATTATTGAGATTAGCTCTGAGCAGTTGGGTATCTCTATTGATGAGATAAAACCAAACTCTAGGTATGTAGAGGATTTGGGTGCTGGATGACTCTTGTTTTGGGAATTAGGAGAGGGTGAAATGATTCGTAAACATAAAATCCATTCCGCCCAAACTGGGGAACTGTAATAAAAAAGGGTTCTGAATGCTAACTCAAATATTGGCAAATACTACACCGCCACTTATACTGATATCAGGGATTGGAATACTGCTATTGGTGATAAGCAATCGTATCACACATGTTATTGACAGGGTTAGAGGATTATCTTTGGATTTGGATAAATGTAAAGGTACTAAACACTCTATGCTCCTTGATGAGATCAGGATCATGATGTTGAGAGCTCATATACTTCGCACATCAATGATCTCACTCTGTATAAGTATACTCTCTAGCAGTTTTCTCTTGATCTTTACACTGTTAGAGGCTTTTGATAAAGGGGTTTATCATCTTGCAGGCTCCCTTCTCTTGGTCGTTTCTATAGTAGGGATCGCTATTGCTATAGGAGCTTTGCTGATGGATGTCATCAACTCTCTTCGTGCACTAAAAGTAGATATGGATGAGAAGCTATTGAGGTGATTTGATATTTTAATAGTTATAGGTTCTATTCAGTTTAGTAGTGTTATGGTTATCTATATTTATATATAAATGATTTTTTTGTTTTATTGATTTAACTTAGATTATGTAGTAGAACTGTTAAAATAGCGTTTATGCTTATGCTTTAGTAGTTTTTGTCTAAGGCATTTCAGTGAAGGTAGGCACTATAAGAGATAACAAAATTGCCATACAAGGAAAAAAATGTTTGACAATAAAAACATACTCATCACAGGCGGTACGGGGAGTTTCGGGAAAAAGTATACCGATATCTTACTCTTGAGATACAAACCAAACAAGATTATCATCTACTCCAGAGATGAACTCAAGCAGTTTGAAATGCAGCAAACTTATAACGATCCTTGTATGCGTTATTTTATCGGTGATGT
>JAYEOM010000035.1:0-19423 GCA_034722955.1 Campylobacterota bacterium | reverse complement strand
CCAGAGAGCAATTGGAAAACTTTTAATGACTTTTTTAGTCGATACCTGAAATCTCCGCAGATGAGACCGATTGCTGCGGCAGATGACCCAGCTATCGTAGTGGCACCAGCAGACTCTGTGCCTCAGGGAACATGGGCTATTGACAAAGAGTCCAAGATCAAAGTAGAAGGCGGATTGAAAGTCAAACTTACCAGTTACTATAGCGTTAAAGATCTGCTCGGTGAGGATAGTCCCTATAAAGATGCCTTTGCCAATGGTGTCTTGACACATACTTTTCTTGATGTCAATGACTATCACCGTTATCATTTTGCCGTTGGCGGAGAGGTCAAAGAGGTCAAAAATATTGTAAAAAATGTCTCCCTGGAAGTAGTCTGGGATACAAAAAAGGGCAAATACGCCCCGATCGACTCAACAGGCTGGCAATTCACTCAAACCAGAGGTGTTGTTGTGGTAGACACCGGCAAATACGGTTTGGTCGCATTGATCCCTATGGGTATGGCACAAGTCTCTTCTGTCAATTTCGAAGCGATCGTCAAGCCGGGAATCATCCACAAAAAAGGTGATATGCTTGGAAACTTCCTCTTTGGAGGATCTGACTTTGTGATGCTTTTCCAGGATAAGGCCGGATTTGAGATCATAGCATCCAAAGAGAGTGCAACAACACCTGATAAAGCAAATACTTACAAACATCTTTTGATGGGTGAAGCCTATGGCACCATGAAGGGTGCAAAGTAAAACATTGAGCCTAAGGATTGTATCGGAAGCGGTATATCTCTTTAGGTAAAGCATCCCAACTGTAAAGATTGTCTATTGACTCTGTCAGTAAGTATGGGCGAAAGCACCGCACCCTCTAAATCAACTCTTGGTCTTATTGGCATAGTATGATTGAAGTAGGGGGCTTGTAGTTTGAACCCGAAATATGCAATAGAGATTACTACACTAGCACTTAGCATAAATGCTATCTTAGCAATTTTATTGCATAGTTCGGGTTGAAATTATGGTAAATACTGGGTTATTTGTTGGTTGGTTGTCGAAGTTGGGTTAAGAGTTTTATGAGATAATAGCAGAAGAAATTTCCTAAAATTAAAATCTAAAGATATTACTATGAAAAAAAACCTATTTGAGATGGGTGCAACTTTTGAGGATGGGTGGTCTTCAGACAACAGAGAGAAGATTGCAAATCATAAGACTCAACCCTGCAGAGAGATATTAACACCCCAAAAACACCAACTCCATTTTGCCAAAGAGAGACGCAGAGGGAAAGTTGTCACCATCGTCAAGCCTTTTTGTATGGAGAAACAGGAGCTACAAGCACTCCTCAGGAGAGTAAAGAAAAAACTTGGAACAGGTGGCACCATCAAGGATAATACCTTAGAGTTTCAGGGAGAGTTGCAAGATGCACTTCGTCTACAGCTTGAGGCTTTGGAGTATGGATTTAAATAGAAATCTCACAATATAGAGTGCCGTATATACCTCATATCTTTAGCAAAAGACCACTCTTTGACATACTCTATATTGATCTTTACTTTATCTGGCCAGATCACTTCACGATTGTACTTTTGAGGGTTCTCCTGCTTTGCCAGGGTCTCCTCTTCGTTAATATACTTCAGTGATGCTGGACCTGTTATGCCTGGGCGTACCGATAGAATGATCTCTGCTTCTCCTCGCAATGTATCAGCAAAACCCTCTACATCCGGTCGTGGTCCTACGAAACTCATGGAGCCCAACAGGACATTGAAGAGCTGAGGGAGTTCATCGATTTTTGTTTTGCGAAAAAAGGCACCAAACTTAGTGATCCTCTCATCTCCGCTTATGGTCACTGTAGAGTCTACACCTGCTATATGCTTCATCGTTTTGATCTTAAAGATATAGAAGAGTCTGCCCTCTCTCCCTACACGCTGCTGCATAAAGAGTCCATTACTCTTCGTATCCAAGGAGGCAACAACCCATGAGAGTACCATGATCCACCCAGTCAATACTATACCGATCAGAGAGAGAAGCAGATCAAATGTCCGTTTTGTGCATCTTTGCGAGAGGGTCAACATACTATTTTTTTAACTTATAGATTCTACTATAGGGTGATGAGACTACCAGCTCAAATAGGTTTTTATCATATCTTCCCAGTATAAACATCTGCACATAAGCAGACTGGAGTGTCTCAGTATCCATCACGATAAACACTCCATAACTCTTCATAAATACAACTGTATAGATACTCTCTGCTTGAAAAAACTGTGATTTTAACTCTATATTTCCTCTCTTGTCATTTTGGGTTATGATGAAGTTTTTGACGCTTTTTTTCTGTTTGCCGATACTGAGTTCACCTCTCTTGAGATCAAACCTCATGCCGTTGGAGAAGGATAGCAATGCTCCATCCTGCTGGGTTACATTGGTAGTATAAAAAGCCGCTTCACGCTCCTTTCTGCCCGTAGTCAAGTCTAGATTGCCAAATACCATAACTGTGGGAAATATCCTAAGCATACGGTAGGGAAGATAGAGATAGATATCTCGTCTCTTTTTTGGTAGTATGTAGTCAGGATCTTCCCACTCTGCCAATAGTATATTTGGATCTAGTACACCCTCCTCTCTATTTTTAAACAGAGCATTGGATACGATCGAGTAGTTAGAGTCTACATAAGTTTCTACTGACAAACGACTTAGATTTGCAGCCAAATTGGTAGATGATGTCTGCATTATTTTTGATATGATAAAGTTATCATTATTGTGTTTCCCGCCATCGATCAGTGTAGAGGTATCTGAGTAGTACCAGATAGGATATCCATAATCCCACCAGCTAAGAGTATAATCTTTAGAGTCAGAGATACTATTGAGCTTGACAAGATCTTCTACCTCTGAATGGTTCATTACCGTAGGTACTCTATAGCCGATGACATGTTGGATATTTGGATAGAGCATAGCTATAGTTGCTATTGTGATAAATATATATTTGAATCTGTGACTATTGAGATAGTCGCCTATCACAAAAAATAGGTAGATCGCCGACATCGCAGCTATCGGCACAGCATAGACTGTAAACCTCAATCCACCCCAGAGAGAGAAGACTCCGATCCCTATCAGTGGCAGAGCAAGGATAAATGCCCTGTGACGCATCACCAATACTATATACCCTATCAGTGAGATCACTACACCCACAGATGAGCCACTGATCCTGTTTGCCATCGTAGAAAATGGTATCTGGCCCGCTTCTCGTACAGTTTGATTGACAGCATAAAATTGCAGACCACCCTCTTTTGTCCCCTTGATAGTATATGCTGCTATCTTATCCCATATCAACCCGATAACATCTCCAAAGAGGAGAAATAGAACAAAAAGAAGAGCTGAGATGATCATCAGTCTCTTCTGATCAAATGAACTCTTTATAAATATAAAATAGACTATAAAAATCAATACAATATGAGTCAAATACTCCATCGGTACAGATAGCTTGAAGGGAATAAGTGCCAAAAATACCAAAATAAGAGATTCATAAGTCATCTTCTCTTCTCTATGATGCAAAATCATGTAGAGTGCATAGATGATACCTATAGCAAATACTATAGCCCTGCCCTGATCATAAAGAAAAGGGTAGATAGCGATAGCCAATGCTGCATAGAGTGCACTACGCAGGTTGAAATCTATACTGCTCTTCATCAAAAAATAGAGTATAAACATAGGTGCCATAGCGGAGAACATATCAGTATCATAATACCCAGTCATGGTACGGTTGTAGTAACTCCATGCGATAGACCCTAACAGAGCAGCAAAAAATCCCCATAGAGTCTGCTTGTAGAGTCTCGCGATAAGTATAATAGGGATCACAACCAGACTCGATATCACTGATGGCATATAGAGTATGATAGTCTCTAGAGAGAGGGGTGTAATCTTTGCAAATAGTACAGTAAAAAAGACTACTCCATAGTCCCATAGCCCTGGAACCCTAGGATTATCAGCATGCAATCCAAAGAGCTCCTTTTGTGCACCAGAGGCAAAAAAATATCCATCATTGGTGTTGATCATCAGTTGACCATCCCAGATAAATGCCGGATCACTCTGAACTTGATAGACCCATATAAGGCGTATTGCAAAGCTAAAGATATATGCCAACAACATCAATCCAAGCATCTGCCCTACTGTTACTTGATTTGGGCTCGAAATATTTTGGTTCATTATATACCTCTGTTCATATATTTTATATTTATTATACAGTATCATCATTAATCACTCTCTTTAGCAGACCAATAATATTTCTAAACCAAAAAATATCACAATTGGGCTACACTAAAAGGGAAGAATAATCTTGACAAAAAGGTTCATTGTGCCATGATAGAAAAAGAAAAAAAGCAGATCATAGAGAAGATCGAGAGTGATATAATACACTTGGAGGAGCAGATCAGACTCCTCATAGAGAAGACAAAGCCGATATCGCCAGACTGTTCATTGGGTAGACTCACACGCCTTGAGGCTATGGGCGAACAACATGTCAATCATACCATCTTGGATGAAGCAAAACTCAGACTTACTAGACTCCAAAATGCTCTCTTGCGTGTAGATAAACCTATCTTATAAGCTCTCAATATTTCCTACTACCCGCCCTACGATCCTGACTTCATCGGGTGCGAGTAGCTCTGGAGAGTAGGTTTTGTTATCTGAGATCAACTCTATCATGCCATCTGCTCTTTGACGGATACGCTTGATAAAGAGACCGGCATTGGTAGAGGCGATGAATATACCATCTTTTGAGATATTGGTCTGCTCTCTATCTATAAATACAATAGAGCCATTATAGAGGGTAGGCTCCATCGACTCACCTTCGACATGAATCGCCTCTAGCTTGCCATTAATATCTCCTACCATATTGTGAATGATCTTCTCATCAATACTGATAAGTTCATAATTTTCATCAAATACCTCTGCACCACCACCTGCACTAGCACGCAGATCTGTAAAATATCGAACTTGAAAAAACTTATTTGTCTCTTCGATCAGCATCTCTACAGGCTGATCAAAAAAGAGCCAATTAATACTCAGCTTCTTAGTCGCACAGAACTCTATCAGCTCTGCATAGGGAATGGAGTTTCTCTTTTTCATTGTAGCAAAAGAGGTTTGAGGGATACCTAGCTCCATTGCAACATCTTTATCGAAAACTTTACCGCTTATCTTTTTGCTAGAGATCACATCTTTTAACTTCTCAATTATTTCACCAAACTCAACCATATCTATCTCCTTTGTAATCTATTATATATTGTAACAAATATATCTTAAAATATGGCAATTTGAAATAAATAAATGTATTTCTAGGATTTAGTTATACAATTTAACATATAAATCATCAAAATAAGGATCAGAGATGGATTTCAAGAGACAAAGAGAGGTGATCAGAGAGGCTATAGAGTCAGGATGCAAAACTATGGCAGAGTTGGCACTCTACCTCAAGCTAAGGCAGTAGAGAGTATTGATCTATGGAGAATTAATCCAATAGTAAAACCTTCACATTTCCTCCTATATCACTACTTGACTCATCTTCTTTGGTAGCGAGTAGTGCTATCTCTCCTAGCATATTGGTCAGGATGGCACTAGAGCCAACTTTTTTGCCTTCAAAATCAACGAAATACTCACCATCAACTACAGAGAGATTGCATGCAGTAAACTCGGCCTTTTTTGCTCGTTTTATAAAAGGCTCCTTTAGGGTTGCATTAACACTGCGTATTCTGCACTCTCCTTGTTGCAGCTTTGAGATCAATGGCAGAACATAAAGCAGTGCCGTTACAGTAGCAGAGTATGCAAACCCTGGTAGAGCAATGATAAACTTATCCTCTCTGCGGGCTACCATGATATGCTGTCCTGGCTTAACACGAACACCCTTAAAGACTACATCACATCCAAGTTCACGGATCACATCTTTGACAAAATCAAAATCACCAACACTCACACCGCCTGTTGTCACAACTATATCACTCTGTATCAAGGCATTGGAGATAGCTGAGGTGATACTCTCTTTGTCATCTTTGACACAACCTAGCTGTATCGGCTGACCATCATACTTTTGGACAATTGCTTCAAGTATATAGTTGTTGGAACTTCTGATTTGAGCATCATGGCTTTGTGTCTCACCCAACTCCAAAAGTTCACTTCCCGTAGAGAGGATAGAGACCATAGGCTTATCAAAAACCAGAGGAGTCACGATATTTAGACTCGCCATCACACCAATCTGAGCAATATCAATCCTAGTCCCACTAGAGATCAAGAGTTGTCCTTTGCTGTAATTTTCACCTATAGCTCGCACAGAGAAGCCCTGAGGAACCTCTTTGTTGATGATGATCTCATCTCCCTCTACAGTTACATTCTCTATAGGGATCAGAGTATCGCTCCCCTCGGGCATCAAGGAGCCGGTAAAGGTCTTGATGCAACTCCCCTCACTCACGCTGTCACTCAGTTGAGATCCCGCTGGATTGATGCTGGAGACTTGTAAACGACCCAACCCTATATCCTCATAACGAAATGCATATCCATCCATCGCAGAAGTCGGATACTCTGGTGAGTTGTGATCTGCCACAATATCCTCTGCTAGTATATAACCTAGTGCCGAACATAGATAGAGTTTTTTTCTCTTATAGTGTTTGATCTCTATATTCTCAAGCAGCTCAATAGATTTATCAAAGTGCATAAATGCCATATTTTATTATCCTTTCTTAAGCACGAATTATGCCAATAGACCGGCACCACTCATCGGGGTACTGCGGTCATCAGCATAGATACGCTCACCATCAATCACATCATATTTCCAGATGGGAGCATTTGCTTTGAAATCTTCGACAAATATATCTATTAGCTCCAGTGCAACTCTTCGTCTAGGTGAAAAAATAGCCGATATATACGATGAGCTATGTATCGGTACATCACCTACAGCATGTGCCATTTTGACTACTGCACCCTCTCTGGCTGCTCTCTCTTGCCAAGTATCAAACCACTTTTGCAGTATAGGTTCATATATATCAAAACTCAACGCCTCTATGCCATCTTCGGCTCGTATAGTACCTACAAATGGAATATAGGCACCATAATTTGAAGATGCCTCTTCATCCAGCCATTTGCCAAAGATAGCTTTGACATCCAGTGATCCCTCATAAAGCTCCATAACCTACCCGCCGCATACAGGAGGGAGGATTGTGATCCTGTCCCCAGGTTTTAGAGATGTTTGCAGATCTCCTACCATCGTATCATTCAGGGCTACTGCACATTTGGGCAGCCAGTTGGCAAGTGTTTCATCACTCTTTAGCAGATCAGAGACCTCTTTGAGTGTTGTCGCTTCTATCTCCAAAGGCTCTCTTCCTAGAGGACCTAAAAATTCTACTTTTACCATATCTTCTCACTTATGTAGTACGGATTTTATATTTCGATATTTGGGATTATAAAAGCTCTTCTCTATAATCATGCTTACTTCTGCTATAATTTCTCTAAAAAGGCTCTGTGTGATCTTTGGTTCAATCAGTTATCTCAATCTTTTGCCATTTCAACTCTTTTTGAAACGAGCTCTCCCTAGTAATCAGATCAAACAGGCGTTTCAATACCGACGCGATGTCCCCAGTCGTATCAATCGTGCTTTTCAAAAGAGAGCTATCAATGCAGCCTTTATCTCAAGTGTGACCTCGTCCAAATGCCGATGCAGTGATCTGGGTATTATTGCAGATGGTGCAGTTCGGAGTGTTTTTGTGCTAGAGGGGGAGGATGAGATAGATAGGGAGTCCGCCTCCTCCAATATGCTCGCCAAGATACTGAAGCTCCAAGGTAGAGTGCTCATCGGTGACAAAGCTCTGCGTCATCATCTGTCGGGCGGAGAGGGTATAGACTTGGCGGAGAGATGGAAAGATGATACGGGACTCCCTTTTGTCTTTGCACGACTCTGCTACAATGGTCACAGCTCCACCATAAACTCTCTGACCAAAAGATTTACAAAGCAGCCTGTCCGAATCCCTCAAACTATACTCAAAAAAGAGTCCAGAGCCAAAGGGATCAAACCCCAAGAGCTTCTTTGGTACTTGGAGCATATTCATTATGAGATGGACTACAAGGCGAAACGGTCACTGAAACTATTTTTACGCAAAAGCAGAAAGGCAAGGAGGCAGGCTAGCTTTAAGCCTTCAAAATCGTAGGCAGTGTAATGCCCGTCTGATTTTGGTATTTTCCTTTGCGATCCCTGTAGGTAGTCTCACACTGCTCATCTCCCTGCAGGAAAAGCACCTGTGCGATTCCCTCATTGGCATAGATCTTTGCAGGTAGAGGAGTTGTGTTGGATATCTCGATCGTAATATGTCCCTCAAACCCCGGCTCAAACGGTGTCACATTGACAATGATTCCACATCGTGCATAAGTACTTTTCCCCAGGCAGATAGCCAGTGTATCACTAGGCATCCTAAAGTACTCTACCGTCCTAGCGAGGGCAAATGAGTTAGGAGGTACGATACATACATCTCCCTCAAAATCAACTACATTGGCATGATCGAAATCTTTAGGGTCGATCACTGTAGAGTTGACATTGGTAAAGATCTTAAATTCACTGCTCACGCGGATATCATAGCCGTAACTGCTAAGTCCATAACTCACAACACCCTCACCTATCAAACCTTCACAAAAAGGGGTGATCATCGCCTCATTTAGAGACTTTCCCCGTATCCACTTATCTGACTTTAAACCCACAATATACTCCTTCTTACCAATCTATCTGCTATCGGATATAAAATCAACAGCCCTTGCTATCCGTTTGGTTGTCTCAGCTACACCGATAATTGCCATGATCTCATCCATCCCAGAACCTGTCATAGATCCCAATAGGCTCACTCTAAGCGGTTGGGCTATCTTGCCAAATCCAATCTCTCTACTCTCCACAAATCTCTCTAGTAGAGTATGATAATCTACAGGGAGATGCAGCTCGCCTTCAAACTCCTCCAGAGCTGTGGCAAAGCTTTTCAAAATCTCATCAGCTTCACCCTTAAAAGCTTTTTTTGCTGCTTTAGCATCATAAGCTTCAGGAGTATTGATGATCAATTTGATCTGATCAGCAAGCTCTACGAGTGTTTTGCCACGCTCTTTGGTAGCATCCAGAAGCATCTCCAGCTTATCGTGCCCCTCTACCGAAATACCATACTTTTTGAGTCGCAAGGAGAGTTTCTCATTTGGCATATTTTTGATATAGTGTGCATTGAGCCACAGGAGTTTATCCATATTGTAGCTTGAAGCACTTTTGTTGATATCTTTAGGGTCAAATAGTTCTATCATCTCATCTATAGAGAATATCTCTTGATCTCCATAGCTCCACCCCAGGCGTACCAGAAAATTGAGCAGTGCTTCTGGCAAGAAGCCTAGTTTTTGATACTCCATAACATCTGTAGCACCATCTCTTTTGGAGAGTTTTTTACCCTGCTCATTGTTGATCATAGCTACATGATAAAACTTTGGCAGAGTGAGACCCAAAGCATCATAAACAACGATCTGTTTTGGTGTGTTATAGAGGTGGTCATCCCCTCTGATCACTTCACTCAAGCCCATCAGTGCATCATCAATAGCTACTACAAAGTTGTAAGTAGGAGCCCCATCACTTCTAGCGATAATGAAGTCATCTACCTCATCAGCAGAGATACATATCTCACCTTTGACACCATCTTCAAAGATGATATCACCCCCAAGCGGTGCCTTGATTCGTATAACCGGCTCAATACCCTCTGGAGGAGTACCGTCAAAATCACGATACCGTCCATCATATCGAGTCCGCTCCTTGAGAGCCATCTGCTCTTCACGCAGGGTATCAAGCTCCTCTCTGCTCATATAACATCTATACGCTTTGTCCTCTTTAAGCAGTTGATCTATATATTTACCGTAGAGATCAAAACGGTGTGACTGATAAACCACTTCGCCATCATAATCGAGGCCAACCCAGTCAAAAGCTTGTATGATAGCTTCTAGTGCCTCCTGAGAGTTGCGCGAGAGATCTGTATCTTCTATGCGTAGTAAAAAATCTCCTTGATTGTGGCGAGCGGTCAACCAAGAGAAGAGTGCCGTACGAAGCCCACCTATATGTAGGTAGCCTGTGGGAGATGGTGCAAAACGAGTTACTGTCATGATAAGCCTTAAAATAGATCTTTGGAGAGTCTTAGTGAAATTGTAGCCAATATGCAATTAAAAGAGGATAGTTAAGTGGAATATCTTCAACCCTCAATAATTCTATCTTCAAAATAGTCATGCAGAAGCAGATGCAACTCATCCATCTCTATAGGTTTTGAGAGATATCCATCCATACCTGCACCTATATACTTCTCTCTATCACCAGAGACTGCATTTGCCGTTAATGCAACAATAGGAACATGTGTTTTGCTGTTTTGTCTCTCATAGCTCAAGATATTTCCAGTCGCCTCCATACCACCCATGACAGGCATTTGGATATCCATAAATATCATATCGTACTCATTTTCCATGCGATTATCAAGGGCCTCTTTACCATTGTTTGCGATACTCACCTCTATGCCAAGTCTGTTGAGTACATTGAGTATCAGTTTTTGGTTGATTAGATTGTCCTCCGCAACCAATATATGCACATCCTCAAAAGTAATTTTTTGCTCTAACTCTGAGGTATCCTCTTTATTGCTAAGTGCTTTAAGTGTTTTTGAAAAGTTTACGGGCTTATAGAGTATCCTGTCTATCTTTGATCTGAATCGCTTTAGATTTCTCTTCTGATCTCCTGTTGACATGACTACTATTTTTGTGTCAAAATCTAAGAATTTTTTAAACTCTTCTCCTCTATGGCGGAGTTTATGGTCGAGGAAAAGGATATCAGGAAGTTTTGTTCTGCCCTTCAGTGCCAATAGTGACTCATCCGTATAGTGTTTTACTCTAGCTCCAGTGTAGGCAATATATGATTCAAGATTTTCATTGATAAAATACTCTTCATCTATATGTGGATTTAGGACACCAATAGTATAGGAGCTCATATCCTCTACTTCTCTTCTCTTGGCTGTTTTAGGCTTTCCAAGTGCTAGGGTAAAGTAGAAAGTAGATCCTTCATCCTGAGCACTCCAAATATTTAGTTTTCCGCCCATCAGATCAACAAATTTACCTGATATAGACAACCCCAAACCTGTACCCCCATACTTTCTACTAGTACTTACATCTGCCTGGGAGAAGGCTTCAAATATATTCTTTCTCTGCTCTTTGGTGATGCCTATTCCTGTATCAGAGACTTCAAACTTAACCTCCACGCTGTCCGTACTATCGGACAACTTCTCTATCCTTACATTTACTTCACCATTTTTGGAGGTAAATTTGATCGCATTGCTTATAAGGTTTATAATTATTTGAGATATTTTTGTAGGATCACCTATCAGTAGTGTAGGTAGCTCTGGATCCAAAAATATATTAAAATCGATCTCCTCTTCAGCAGCCTTGGCAGCATATGACTCAACAGCAGATTCAAAGGTGTCTATAGGATCAAACTCTATACTCTCTAGATCTATCTTTTGTGCTTTTATCTTGGATAGATCAAGAATATCATTTACAATTGTCAACAGATTTGCAGAACTCTTCTCTATCACGGAGATGAACTCTGCCTGCTCCTCTTTGTCATCTGTCTCTTTCAGTAAATTTGTAAATCCAACGATCCCATTGAGAGGAGTTCGTATCTCATGAGACATACTGGCGAGAAAAAGATCTTTTGTCTGATTGGCATCTTTGATCGCTTGTATTAGAAACTTATATATATGATCAATATTTCCATTTTCTATCAATCTAGTGATCTCTTTTTGTTGATTTCCGCTAAAAACTACCTCGATATCTTTGAGAGTGTCTTTGGATATCTCTTGAGCTTTACTTCTCTTCTCGAACATTGTAAAAAGTTTGATCAGAACAAGCAGAAGCAGAAGCAGTGCAAAACCGCTTATAATCAAGACCACTCTCTTGGGTGATATATACTCATCTTCTACTGCACTCTGTATCTCAGCAAGCAGCAGCATCTGTACCTGAGTAAAGTATTTCATCTTTTTGTTTATTGTATTTTGCCACTCCCTGGCAGAAATTGAGTACTCTCCTGTCTCTGCTCCACTTAAAATCATATTGCGGTCTGCTGAGGCGATACTGTTAAATCCTTCTGCAGAGAGCATCTCTTGGATTTTTATAGCTACATCACTATATCCCAATGTACTCCACTCAGGCAAGAGATCTTTATCTATAAGCTGCTTCCAAAATAGAATATCTTCATCGCTCATCACTCTTGATCCAAATAGAGCAGAGTAGATAATTGTATTTTCCAATAGACTGGTTTCTCTAAGCTCCGTGTATTTCTCACTTATCAATAGATAATTTTTAATTATCTCTGACTTTTGAGTGCTGGAGATATCTTTCAGTATCCTTATCAACGACCCAAAAATATTGGTATGGTAAGCATCAAAAAAGATATCTCTATGATCACTGCTTAGATCATCCACATTTTTTCTCACACTCTTTAGATCTGCGGCGATCAGTTTTGTCTCTTGGCTATAGGTGCCATACTCACTACTCTTTTTTATAAAATCATCTAATCCTCTCAAAGCTGTATCAACGGCGACTCTTGACTCTTTTAGTTCATCATGATCACTTTTGCTCTCTGTAACTAGATAGCGAACACTATGCATCCTCTCTGACTCTACAGCATAAATTAGAGATTCTACTTTTTTTAAAATGTAAGATATCTCTGCACTCTTTTTTGCAGTAGTATACTTCTGATAAGAGATATATGTATAAAATGATGTAGCACTCAGTAGCACTATGACAGTAGTGATAAGTAAGATAAGTTTATTTCTATTTTTCAATGTTTTAATATCCCTCTTATTAGAATTCAATTATTATACTAGGATAAAACTTAAAAAAATTATTTTAGGTTTGTAAAATTCAATAATGGTATGCATATTATATTGTCTATTCAGAAAAAGTATCATCAAGAGGGTCATATTTGGTTGGAGTTTATACTGTTTCGTATAGTGTCGATAATAACCTCATGAGCTTGTCCATCTCTCCAGCCCCTCAAAAGTGCTTTTTCTGCTTTAGAGTTAAAGAGAGTATAAACTTTTTCAAATTTATTTGACTCCCTCAGCTCGGGTATAAATTTATATACGGTTCTTGCTATATAATAGCAGTCTAGATCGGTAGAGTGACAGGTTGAGATTTCATCTTCTATTCGCTCTACCGATAAGTTATCTTGTAGATCATTTAACAGTTTACGCTCAGAACTATGGCTTTCTAGCATGATGTCATCTCTGATCCAATAGATTTTTGGTGGATTTTTATTTGATGAGCAGATATTTTTCATATCGTATTGGCTATCTACTTGTGAATATAATTTTATAAAATCCTCTTTTAAAAAAATTGATTTGCAGAAGTTTCGTATCCAGCCACCATGTGCTTCGATAATATCAGGCAATCCATATTTCAGATAATACTCTGTCATCATAGGACCATTGCCCAATTTTGCCACTATAGGAGTGCCGAGTTTGCCAAGATCTATGATATTTAGCTCCTTATGCCAAGTCACTATACCTATATCCGGATTTGAAATCGTAGGTCTATTGATATTGTTATTTTTTGCAATACTCATAATTTTATTACGCGTTTTATCAAATCTATCTATACTAAAACCTAAATAATAGGCTCTATTGTTTTTATAATAATAGACACTAGATGCAACTATTGTGCCGAGAGAGAGAAGTAGTAGAGTTCTCTTTTTTAGATTTTGCCTTAGAGAGATAATATTGGGATAGTGGTATATTTTGGTTGAGTATAGTACTACAGAGACAAAAAGAAAAATAACTAATGTTGTTTGAGTAGTAGTTCTTGTAGGATCTATTCTAGCCAATCCAAATACAATAGGAGTAAAAAATGAACTAACCATAAGAGATACCGATAGAGTCAAAAGAAATTTGTAGTTTTTATCTATTTTAACTTCAATCCACTCTTTTGTGTACCTTGAGAGATATGCAAATATTGCAAAAGCAAATAGAAATAGTCCAGCCTCTTTGACAAATATAGTACCAGCCAATTTCAAAACACTTCTTAGGTAGTTGATACCACCATAAATAAATAGCTCTACTCTGTATCCCACTGAATCTATAGAGATCCTTTGGGCATGAGCAGTATTTGATGATAAGTCTCCAAAGTAATAGTAGCGCCATGAATGAAATAGCAGCCACATGATAAAGACAAGAAGTGAAAAGTAAAATGCTCCTAGATTTTCATATCTGCTCTTCCAATAAATAGAGTATATTATCAGTAAAATCGCAATATAGTAAACACTATCGAGTCTTGCTATAGTTGCAAAAAACAGAACTACAGATAGCCAATAATTTATGTGATTCTCTTTGACAGATTTAAATAAAATATATAAGGTAGATAAAAATAGCAGATGTGTAATTGCATTTTCCATCCCAGAGGCATGCCACTCAAAGAATGGATAAAAAAAAGTCAATCCAAATGCACTTACTGTTGTCATAAAAACCGCTGTGACAGCTCTTTCTGAGAAGAATCTAATAAATATAAAACCGATCAAAAAGGTAGTTATGATAGTTTGCCAATATGAGAAATTGGCATAATTGACATCTGTAAATAGATATGCTAAAGCATAGATAAAAACTTGCATTGGACTTGATGATGCTTCGACAATCGGCCCTGAGATACTAACCCCTATAAATCCGGCATCAACTAAATTTTTAGCTACACTCATAGTGATAATGCCGTCATCTCTATAGTCATACCAACTGTTATCTATGTATCTATAGCCCCAGATAAAGATCAGTACAAATATAGCACCACCGATATATGATATGAGATTCTCTTTTTTGAGTAAAGTATATTTGATACTTTACCCTTTTAACCCTGTTCTCAACATCACTCTTCTCAGGTAAGCGATCTTGCTTTGGAGTGGTAGGTCTTTGGGACATACATCTTCACAGCCTAGTAGAGTCATACACCCAAAAACACCATCTTCATTGCCAACGAGTTCATAATAATCCCTGTCATCTCGTTTGTCTCTAGGATCGAGGTGGTAGCGGGCTATTTTGTTGAGACCTACTGCACCGACAAAGTGGTGCCTCATCTGGATCGTACCGCATCCCGCGACACAACATCCGCACTCGATGCAGCGATCGAGCTCATAGATCTCATCGGAGAGTTCTGGCTCCATTCTCTCTTCGAGTTTGTCGACATTGAGCACCTGCTCTTTATCGTGTATCCAAGTCTCCAGTTTTTTATCGAGATCTCTCATCCATTTTCCTGTATTGATAGAGAGATCTCCGATGAGTTCAAAGAGAGGAAGAGGTGCAAGAGTAAACTCCTCATCAAGCTTTTTGGTCAGTGTTCTGCATGCAAGTGTAGGGCGACCATTGACTAGCATCGCACAGCTTCCGCAGATACCTGCACGGCAAACAAAGTCAAATTTGAGAGCATTGTCATGGTGCTCTCTTATCTCATTAAGGGCAACAAAGAGTGTCATGCCATCTGCCTCTTCTATCTCAAAAGTCTCCATATGAGGGAAATCATCCCGATCATGCGGGTCGAAACGAAGTATGCTTATCTTTAGAATCCTCGGTCCTCCAGTCTGCTCTATCTCACTCATAGATCTTCTCCTAATCGTTCATTGGTACCCCGGTATTTTGGGGGTAATTTATCTCTGCAAGGCATGAGTGCATTTTGGATCTCAAAACGAGAAGCACCCTTGCCTTTGAGCTTCTCTGTAATCATATCTGCTATATGTTGTCTTATCTCTGTTTCGGGATGATGCTCTGTCAAATCTTTGCCATAGCCACGAAACCCCGGAGGTAGTTCCATCTTGGATATGGGTATCTCCTCATAAGCAACAGTAGGCATGGTCTGCCATCTCTCTGGCCAGCTAGTGATCGTTCTCTTGAGCCAGTTGGCATCATCTCTTTTGGGATAATCCTCTCTGGAGTGTGCCCCTCTGCTCTCTGTCCTGAGCAGGGCTCCATAGGCAACAGTGAGTGCTACTTTGAGCATCTTTTGTGTTCTGTAGGCATTGACTAGGGCTGGGTTGGCAGCACGGCTTTTGGATCTAAATACCTCTATATTTTTGGAGCGTTTGTAGAGAGACTCTAGCTCATCTACTGCATCTTGCAGATCTTTGCCATTTCTGAAGATACCTACTTTTTCCATCATGATCTCCTCCATACGGCGGCGAAGTTCATAGGCATCCTCTCCATCCTCTTTGGTCAGGAGTGCTTCAAGTTTCTCCTGCTCCTCTATCAGGAACTTCTCTATTGTTGAGCCGTGTATATTGACACCACTCTCGGGGCTATCACAAAAGTCAGATATATACTCAGATACAAGCATCCCTGCGACAACAGTTTCACTGACAGAGTTCCCGCCAAGACGGTTGAATCCATGGAGATCCCAGCAGGCAGCTTCACCGCAAGAGTATAGACCTTTGAGTGTTTGTGACTCTCCTCTATATGTAGTGCGGATACCGCCCATAGAGTAGTGCTGAGTGGGGCGTACAGGTATCCACTCCTCTGCCGGGTCTATCCCTAGGAAATTTTCACAAATCTCTTTGACCTCTCTGAGGTTCTTCTCTATATGTTTTCGTCCTAGTATAGTGATGTCCAGCCAGAGATGATCTCCATAACGAGACTTTACACCTTTGCCTTTACGCATATGCTCTGTCATTCTGCGACTGACGACATCTCTGGATGCTAACTCTTTCTTGTCAGGTTCATAGTCGGGCATAAATCGATAGCCATCTTTGTCCAGTAGAAGTCCACCGTCACCACGGCACCCCTCTGTCGTCAAGATACCTACCGGGACGATGGCAGTGGGGTGAAACTGAATCGCCTCCATATTGCCTAGTGTGGCGATACCCGTCTCCAGAGCGATAGCTTGACCCATGCCTTGACAGATGATAGCATTGGTGGAGACAGCATAGATCCTGCCATACCCGCCTGTCGCTATTGTCGTTGCTTTGGATACATAAGCGACAAGCTCACCACTCATCAGATTTCTAGCTATAGCACCATAACATCGTCCATCTTCATGCATCAGAGATATAGCCTCTTGTCTCTCATGTATCTCTACTTTGTCATCATGTGCTTTGTTATCCATAGCATAGAGCATACTGTGTCCTGTGCCATCTGAGGTGTAGCAGGTACGCCACTTTTTGGTACCTCCAAAATCTCTGGCAGTTATGAGACCATGTGACTCATCTCTCTCTGTGATGGTGACTTTTTTGGCATTGATGATCGCATCATGTTCGCCTCTATGGACTCTACTCCATGGTACACCCCAAGCAGCAAGTTCACGGATGGCCTTGGGGGCACAGTGAGTAAACATCCTGGCAACCTCTTGGTCTGCACCCCAGTCACTCCCCTTGATCGTATCGGTGAAGTGTACATCTTCATCATCTCCTTTACCCATATAGCAGTTTGCCAAACTCGCCTGCATACCACCCTGTGCAGCTGAAGAGTGTGACCGTTTGGGAGGCACAAGTGTCAAAACAACTGTATCATGACCTCTCTCTTTGACCCCCGTTGCTACCCTCAATCCTGCGAGACCACCGCCTATGATCAAAACATCGGTATAGATAACTTTCATTTGATACTCTCCTGATTGATTGTTTTGGAGTGGTAGCGTTCACCCTCTTGGAAGTTGTGTGTATATCCGATATAGGTATATTTAGCTAGAGAGAGTGTACCTAAAATGATATAGATAAGTATGAGACTATGCATCAAAAACTTAAAGATACGACGCGACTTCTTGCTATCTCTGCCCTCCATAAAACCCCATTTCAACGCAAGGCGATATAGACCGATAAAAGCATGACTGACTACAGAGATCAGCAGTACCAGATAGAGGGGGCCCATATACTCATCTACTATCCTGACAGATGAGGCATAGGGACCGATGTCACTAGGGTGTGTTATCATACTATATAGATGTATTGATCCTATGAAAAACATCACAAACCCAGTGATGACTTGGATCATCCACAGAGAGCTATCTTCATGTTTCATCCTCAAGACATGGGTTTTCATCGTTTTATACTCTTGGTATTTGGAGGGGAACTTTCTGAGTGCTATGAGAGCATGCAGTACAAATATGAGAGAGATAGCTGCTGCTAAAAATGAGATGATACCAGGGTATGTCTCCCCAAAAAAGTAGTACCCCTCAAACATAAGCGTGACTCTGTACATCATCTCTTGACTGATCAAGATAGAAGATTCAAATATAATATGCCCCATAATAAACAGGCCCAAGATTACTCCTGTAGCACTCTGTATAAAATCCAGTCTAGCCGGCATTTTATCAATTTTTTTCTCTTTCATTTGGTACACCTCGTAGATAATGTCTATAATTTTACTACATATTTCATAGTATATAGTTTTAGCTAGGGGCTGACAAGTACAAATATACCAGACTTGGCTTCAATAATCTCTTTATCATTTTAGTGTAAAATTGGCATAAATTGAAATAAGGTCAACTCTTATGAAGTTACAAGTTAAAAAATATCTATCTATGCTATTGCTACTTAGCTCACTTCTGCTAGCTAAGGATTACCAAATATTTGTCAAATCTGCACAATCACAAATCGGTAAAACTATGACCTACAATCCCCAATATGCAAAAATAAAATATCCAATGGGAGATATTCCTATTAGCAAAGGTGTCTGTACTGATGTAGTGGTTCGTGCTTTTCGTGGTGTAGATATAGATTTGCAAGAGAGAATATATAGAGACAAAAAGTCAAATCCAAAACGCTACAAAGGTCTCTACTACACAGAAAAGCTAGACCCAAATATAGACCACAGAAGAGTCAAAAATATACAAGCCTACTTAGCATCAAGAAAATATAGAGTTAAAGATGATTTTATAGCTGGTGATATAGTGGTATGGAAGCTACCTAGCAATCCAAAAGAGTTAGACCATATAGGCATCTGCTCAACCAAACTAAATAAAAATGGTAAACCACTTATCATACACAACATAGGAAAAGGTGCAAAAGAGGAAGATGTCTTAGAGAAGTATAGAATAGTAGACCACTTTAGGGTATTTAAAGATAGATAAGCTATTTGAGGAGATGCATTACAGACCTAAATATGAATTACGGGTCAGGCGTTGAATATACACTATCTATTCTTTCTAATAGTGCAAACTATAAGATGCCTTGCTACTTTAGCTTGTGTGTATCCATCTTCTAATGCAGTGATCATAGCATATTTTATTTACTCCACCAAAATTTAGATTAAGCCGTATTTTCTAAGTATAATTTTATTATAATTTTATTGGCTCTGTCTACATTAAAGGTTGACAAACCATATTCCTCCTAGAAACTACCCCTAATAACTTCTCAGGTGTAATAGATTTCTCTTTGTCAAGTAAACGCATCCAACCTAAATAACTCTCAAGA
>JAYEOM010000034.1:27721-51983 GCA_034722955.1 Campylobacterota bacterium | reverse complement strand
AAAGGATTTTGATTTAAATTTGCATAGTGCTGTTGGAACAGGCAGTATGATACTAGGCAAAACTGTAAAAATAATAGCCAAGATCGAAGGGATTGAAGACTTTAAAGTCTCATCATCGAAACAGAGCGACCGAGAGAGACCTGCTGAGGGGAGCCTCTAAAGTCTTTTGTAAATCTAAATATGATAATATAGTATGAAATACTAAATATGATTAAGGGGTGTATGATGAATATGAAGTTTATACTGTTTCTGCTATTGAGTGTTACCTTTGGGTTTGCGAGTCATCTGATAGTCAAAGGCGGCGATGCAACACTGCTGATAAATGGTCAAGAGTTCAAGGTACCCGAAGATCATAATCTGACGCTACAATCTGGCACAATGATCTGCTTCGTTGATGGATCAGGTAGAGTTATCATTGATGACAAAGTAAAACTGAGCAGTAAAAATCCTGAGTGTTACCAGATCCCTTTAGGCGATGATACAGATATCAAGGCACTCCTCTCTTCGATCAAGGATGAAGCCATCATCACTACCAAGCAGAAAGATGACCCTGCGTCCAACAGAGACATCGACAGAGACAAAGTCATCAAAGGGATCATATCACTTCCCCCCTCCAAAAGAGAGGTGGTTATCTACAGTGAAGAGTATGGACCCCTACCCGTGACACTCAGCATCAAAAAACCAGACGGCACAGTCGTAAAAGAGATCGTAAATAAGGAGAGCGACAAGACACTGTTTAGAATACCGGTTAACTATCTGGAAAATGACTCCAAGGTCGAAGTGACCAATGCCTTTGGAGATAAGCTGGTAGACCAAAAGGTATCTTCGACACTATACTATGCGATGGATAGACATAGTCAGGTTTTTTATGAAAAGGACAAACACACTATCGTAGATATCTTATATGGAACTGACAGAAAAATCAACTCCAACAGATCAGACTGGGAGAGTTACTACACAGGTGAGAGAGGCAAACTCAAATATGGTGTAGCACAGGTCAGTATACCCAAAGAACACAAGCTAGGAGCTATGGAGAGACCGAAATTCTGGGAAAGTGAAACTATAGGAGAACATGTTCTGATCACCAAACTCGAAAATATTGATGGGGGAAAGTTTCTTTCACTCCTCAAAAGTAAACTCACAAATGTCAAAGAGCAGGATATTTTGATCATTATTCACGGATTTAATGTCACTTTCGCCGGAGCTATCAGAAGAACTGCACAGATATCCTATGATCTGAAGTTCAAGGGTCTGCCTATGGCTTACTCTTGGCCAAGCCAGGGAGAAGTCAACGAATATATGAGAGATGAGTCATCTGTTCAGTACACGGTTCCACATCTCGTAGCATTTCTAAAAAAAGTCATTGACAACAGAGGAGATGCCAATATACATATCATTGGACATAGTATGGGGACAAGAGCACTGACAAATGCCCTCAAGGAGATCTCTTATATCTATCCGGGGAAACATCTCTTCAAAAATATTATACTAGCTGCTCCCGATATCGACAGAGATGTATTCCAAGTAAGCCTATTGCCCTATATCACAAAAACAACAGATAAGATCACACTCTATGCCAGTTCAGATGATGCTGCTTTGAAATTATCCAATAGACTCCATAGTGGAGAGAGGATAGGACAAGGTGGAGAGGAGGATGTTTTTGTCTATGAGGGTTTAGATACGATCGACGCAAGCGGTATTGATACTAGTCTTTTGGGACACTCCTATTTTGCAGAGAAAGAGATCTTGATGAGAGACTTAAAAGAGGTAATAGCCAAAAGCTTACCACCGACTAAAAGAAAATCTCTTATAGAGAAGCTAAAAGCCAAATTGGCTTATTGGAAGTTTAAGTTCCAAACTCTATAGAGCCTCTGCTCTGGCTCTAGAAGATTACTATCTGTCTTCTATATTTTTAAACTTCTCAAAATTAAAATATGAATCTATATCATAATGTACAATATCTATCTCTATAATATTTTGCTTTATAATATCACATTTTGACATCACTTCCGAGCTGATGACATCATGTATGCGACTTAAGATAACAAAATCATCTCCATGATATCGTACGACTATAGCATCTGGGAAGGAGGTCTTTAAAAACTTGGCAAATCTCTTAAGCAGGCTATTTCCCTCTTCCCAACCATATGTTTGATTGTATTTTGTGAACTTTTTCATATCTATTATATTGAGACATCTATAGTTATGATTATTGGAGTTGAGCATTGTTTGCAAATAGTCTTCGTTGTAGAGTCCTGTGAGGGCATCTTGGAAGAAATAGGACATTCGTCTCTGCTCCATCTCTGAAGTTGGCATCTGCGATGTACTACTGATGTTGATATCTTTCAAGGCGATGATAGCAGCATCTACGACCTCTGGATGAAACTGTTCGGCTCTACCGTCTATCAACTCTTGCAGAGCTTCATCAATACTCTTTCTTGATCTGTAGATTCGATTTGTTGTCATAGCATCGAAAGCATCTGCAACGATCATGATATGTGATGACATTGATATATTATCAGGTGAGGCAGTCTTTGGGTATCCTTCTCCATCATACCTAGAGTGATGATATCTGATGATATCTGCCAAATCTCTGTAGATAGTGATTCTCTCAAGCATATCAGCACCAATTTCAGCATGCTGCTGAATAAGCTCATATTCAAGATGAGATAATTTACCAGGCTTGAGAAGTATCGTATCGGGGGTAGCTACCTTACCTATATCATGCAAGATAGCAGCTTTCTCCAATTGGTGTATATCTTCATCGCTAAATCCCATATATTTAGCGATGATTGCACAGTACTCTGCCACTCGGATAGTATGACCGGCAGTATAGGTATCACGCTGCTCTATGATATTGACAAAGGCTAATATAGTCTCTTCATAGTTGGCACTCTTCTCTTTTTCCATCTCAAGGATAGAGTCTCTTTGTTTGTGTGAGTATAGGGCGATACTGATATCATGAGCCATATTTTCCAGTATCTTTATCTCCTCTACTTCAAAGCCATTTTCTCGTGAACAAAATACAGTGATCATGCCATAAACATCATTTTCAAAGCCATGCAGCAGTGGTAAAACTATCATCCATTGAAGATCCAACTCATCTTTGCGTCTGCACTCATCACTACAGAGTAACTCTTGAGAAACTTTTTCTATAATAGGGTATTTTAATTTTGTAGCTTTCTCTACGGCATCAAACAAAAAGTTTTGATCATCTTGCTCTTTAAGTGAAACTATATCTTGAGGTACTAAATTTGTAACCTCTGAAGATTTGGAGATAATATCTAAAATATCTCCATGAATCAATCCACTCAAAACTAAAGAGTATGCTCCATTTGTAGAGAGCTTATTGGTAGCATTTTTCAAAATAGTCTCTGTAGAGTAAGATGTTATAAGCATCTCATTAACCTCTGTTATGATCTTCAATACATCTTTTAGATGTAGTTCATGAGATGCAACCACTTCAAGATCATAAGTTCTCTGCTTTACTCTCTCTTCCAGTATCTCATTTGCATGCTCTATTTCGTATTTGCGTCTATACAATAGATCGATAAACCAGTATAGTATCGCGATAAGTATAATGGCAATAATAAGTACAATAATGATACTATTTTTAGTTTTTTCTGACAAAAGAGTCATATGTTCATTGTGAAGCTCCAGAGGCACAGAGACCCTAATCCCACCTCTGATATCTCCAATCTTATAACCCTGATACTCATGACACTTTAGGCAGGCTTGCGCTGTAGGCAGTGCTCCCATAAAATTAAAACTTTTTTCATCTCTATTGAAGATATAGAAATAGTTCTCTTTAGGATTATTATCAAAAAATTTAAGTGCTTGGGTTTCAAATTTGTCCGCTCTATTTGATGGATTTATCGGCTTCAGACTGGTGATCTTGAAGTGATAGTTACCCTGTTTGTTAGATATATCAGATATCTGTCTTGTCATCCATGCAGGATTTATTTTGATGAGAGTTTTATTTTTATCAGTAAGTAGAGTATTGTTTTTCAGATAAGGGTTTGGCTCAAGCCCATCTGTTGCTTTGACATAAACACCACCATATTTGGCATTCCAGGAGCGAGTATCTACCATACCCTGAAAGTGAGCTTTGGCCTCTTGAATGAGTTGCTGCTCAGAGAGTAATTTTTCACTGTTTTTTGATGAGATGAGTTGAAGGATTATAAAAAAAGTTACGAGTAAGATCAGTAAAATAACTACAGAGATGATTAGAGATTTTTGATTTATTTTTTCCATAATTTATTATAGCAAAACTAAAGAAATTTCCTATATATTATCACTATTTTATCCCGAAATACGCAATAGAGATTACTAAACTAGCAATTCTGTTGCATAATTCGGGTTGATGCTGAGCAGAAACTTTAGGAACTTTTAGAGTTTGGCTGTTTCTATTATATGAGGTAATTTTACCTAAATCTCAAACTCAATCCTTATTCATAGGTTATATATAGTAAAATCAATAAATTAAAACCACAAGAAGTCTCAGTGAACAAATATAAATATATCAAACTACTATTAGTACCATTTGTTCTCTTTGTTTATTATGCAAATATTACACACTTTGAGCATCACTTTAAGGCAGACAAGCAGTGTCAAGTCTGTGCTGCAAGCAAGCAAACCAAGAGTGTCTCTCATAGCGAAGCTTTTTTTCATGAAAGAGTTTCACTCTATACAGCACAGATAACTCAGCCCCAACGAGTCTACAAAAGAGCCTCTATATTAACTCAAGTTCCCATAGAGTTTGAGGCATCTCCTCTACCTAGGAAGTATGTAGTCAAAGCTTTAGCTCTAGGATACTTTTCTCACGCCCCTCCACTAGTATAGATACTGTCCACCCAAAAAAATCAATGCAATTATAAGTAAAGAGTCAGATAGACTTTTTTAGTGATAAAAGGAAAATATCTATGAGAAAAAAAATCTACTTGAGTATGGCTACTGCTATACTCCTAGCAAATCCACTCTGCGCAGATGAGAGTGTCGAGCTTGGGGAGGTGAGTGTAACAGCGACACAAAACCCTCAACTCAAAGCAACACAAGCACCAGTATCAGTAGCTGTGATAAGTTCGGATACTATGCAACAACAAGGGGTAACTACTACCAAGGAGATCTTCGAACAGACAAGTGGAGTCGATGCCAAAAGTGCAGGAGGCTCAGTCATGCCTGTCATTCGTGGACTCTCTGATGAGCAAGTTTTGATACTTGTCAATGGAGTGAGGCTCTCAGATGAGAGACCAGGAGGCAACCATATCCTCTCCATAGACCCCGCACAGATAGAGAAAGTAGAGATAGTCAAAGGGTCAGGCTCTGTACTCTATGGTGCTGGTGCCATAGGTGGGGTTGTCAATATCATCACCAAAAAATCAGTACAAACAGAGGATGACAATCTCACCGTAAGTGGTGAAGTAGGATTGGGCTATGGGAGCAACAGTAATGAAAAGAGAGCCAAAGGACAGATAAACCTTAGCGGAAAAAACTTGAATCTCTATCTAGGAGGCATCAAGCGAAAATCAGACGATATCAAATCGCCCGAAGAGGATGTGAAGTTTAGTTTTTATGATGGATATACCGTTTGGGGCGGTGGTGACTACACAATGGGTGATTGGAGTATAGCACTCAATATTTGGCAAAACAGAGCTGATATCGGTATCACTGCACCTAGAGACTTCGTCTCTGATTACTACAAGGATGAGACACATACAATGGGTGACACTAAGATTGCCTATCGTTCTGATACGGGACTGCTTCGAAAGTTCTCTTTGGTTGCAAGCCACCAGGAGCACAACAGGCACCGTATACGCCAACCAGACGAGAATAAACTTACCGATATAAAGGTTGACAAGGATACCTCTACACTCCGTGGGCAGTGGGTTTTAGTGCCTAATGATATGCACCGCGTTACTACAGGATTTGATCTCTTTGATGAGGATCTCACCTCTTCACGCATCATGAATGGATATCCTCCAGTCATTGGTAAATTTAGCGGTGTACCTGTCATCTCTCCATCTTCTAGAGATGGCATAGGGGTCTTTATGCAAGATGCTATCACACTAAGCGAGTGTTGGAGTATGACAGCAGGTGTGCGTTATGACTCTATCGAAACAAAAACAGATGGGGCCCCTGAGCCATTTTTTATCACTTCACCACAATCTGACAGAGATTCAGCTATGAGTGGTGAGATAGGAGTAGTCTACCATATTAACAAGAAGAGCAATATCTATGCCAATATCAGTCGTGCTTTTAGAGCCCCTACACTCATAGAGCGATACTACTTTGGTCCACATGATGGTCCATCACAAGATAGAGGAAACCCAAATCTTGACCCAGAGATTAGTCTCAATAGTGATATTGGTGTACGAATCGCTACAGATGACTATAGAGCTTCATTCTCACTCTACTACAATAGTATCGATGACCTCATCAGAAAGATTCTCACCAATCCAACTGACCCAGTCTCTGAGCAGATCTACCAATATCAAAATATAACCAATGCAAAGATCTATGGTGGCGAACTAGACTTTAGTTACTTTATCAGTGATACATTGAGCCTCTTTGTCTCAGGCTCATTTATCAAAGGAGAGGATGATGACACAGGGGGTGCACTCACTGCTATCCCTGCAAACAAGGCTCGCTATGGAGTCAACTATGAGACCTACTGGAGTGATATGGATATCAACCTAGAACTCTCAGCTACCAGTGCAGCAAGACAAGACGAGATCGGTGTAGGAGAGAAGGAGACTCCAGGGTACACTACAGTAGATTTCAAAACCTATCTAATCCATAGCAACGGTATCAACGCATCGCTTTCGTTTGAGAATATATTAGATAAAAAGTATTATGATCACCTCTCCTACGGGTGGCAACAGCTCAACTATGCTGCAATGGGTAGAAATATCAAATTTGAACTCAACTATAAGTTTTAGTTGGTGGGGTAATAAAGTGTAAAATAGTGTATAATACTACACAGTACTATAGGAGGAGACAAAATGAGTTTTGGAAATCATATTGATCTATGAAAAAGATACTCATCAGCTTCATAGCACTTATCTCTCTAGCCATCACAAGTCAAGCTCACACCCTAAAGATAGGCTTGGCTTCTGGTGCTCTCACTATGGATCCGCATGCACTCAATGAAGTAGCCACTATCTCCATCCTCTCCAATATATTTGACTCTCTAGTCAGCTTTGATAAAGATCTAAAAATCTATCCAAATCTTGCAATATCTTGGAGTAATCCAGAGCCAAAAGTGTGGATAATGAAGCTAAGAGAAAATATAAAATTTCATAATGGCAGTGCTTTTAACGCCGATGATGTTATCTTCTCATTTAACAGGATTAAGCGTTGGGACAAGTCAGGATTTAAGGGCAAGGTGCATATGATCGACTCTGCCTCCAAGGTCGATGAATATACTGTAAAGTTCGTGACAAAAAAACCATACCCGATATTTTTAAAAAAATTAACCTATGTTAACATAGTGGACAGGGAGACGCTAGAGGGTAGAGCAGATGAGTGGATTGCTATCCATCCTGTAGGTACAGGACCTTATCGATTTATTGATTGGAGCAAGGGGGATCACATTAGCTTGAAAGCAAACCCAAACTATTGGCATGGAGAAGCCCACTTTGATCATCTTCTCCTTAAACCTCTGACCAATAGTGCAACGAGAGTCGCGGCGATACTGAGCGGTGAAGTTGATATTATCAACAGGGTTCCTGTCACCGATGTTCACAGAGTGAAAAATAGTAACACTCTAAACTTTTTTGAGCAACCGGGTCTGAGACTCATCTATCTACAGATGGATCAGCTTCGTCACATATCACCCTACATAGAGAGTCCAACCGGCAAAAATCCGCTTAAAGATCTACGAGTAAGAAGAGCGATCTATTATGGTATCGATGAAGAGGCAATTGCCAAATATATCATGAGAGGTTTTGCCAAACCAGCCGCACAGTTAAGCCCACCTGCTGTTTTTGGATCAGATCCAAACATGAGAAGAGCAAAACACAACCTGGCAAAAGCTAAAAAACTACTCGCCGATGCAGGCTACCCTAACGGGTTTAGCATACGGCTGGACTCTCCAAACAATCGCTATGTCAAGGATTCGCATATAGCAGAAGCTGTTGCATCCTGCTTGGCCAAAATCGGGATAAAAGTCACTGTCAATGCGATGCCAAAGTCGAGATTTTTTGGAGAGATTAGTCGGTTGGAGACAAGCTTCTTTCTTGTAGGATGGGCGAGTGGTGATGGTGATTCAAGCTCGATACTGGACTCTTGTGTTCACTCTTTTGATGAGATAAAGGGGTATGGGAGATATAACTATGGAAGATTTTCAAACCCCAAAGTCGATGCATTGATCGAAAAGTCAGCAGATATAATGCACCCCGAAGAGCGTCTGAAATATCTGCAAGAGGCACAAAAAATCGCCCTGCTGAATAACCAATCTGTCATTCCTCTGCATTTTCAGGTAGATCTCTACGCTTCAAACAAAAAGATTCATTTTGAACCGAGAGTAGATAGTCATATCTGGGCATTTGATATTAAAAAGAGATGAGAGAGCCATGATTAAATTTATCTCAAGTAGACTTTTTCACTCCTTTTTGGTGATGCTCTCTATCAGTTTTATCGCATTTTTCATCATGTTCAAAGCCGGAGATCCCGTTCAGCTGCTACTGCCTCCTGATGCCACACAGCAAGAGGTTGTGCAGATGAGACATACTCTGGGACTAGATCAATCTTTTATCGTACAGTACAAAAGTTTTTTGGTTCAACTCTCGCATGGAGATCTCGGAAATTCATTTATCTATGGAGAACCTGCCCTTGATATAGTACTAGAGAGACTGCCTGCCACACTAGAACTTGCCATCATATCTATGATGATATCCATACTATTGGGTATTCCACTAGGAGTCATAGCATCTACCGATCCAAACTCTATCAAGAGCAGATCTATTATGATCTTCTCTCTTACGGGTATCTCCATGCCGGTTTTTTGGATGGGAATGCTGCTTGTACTTCTATTCTCTGTCACATTCAATCTCTTGCCCTCATCAGGCAGAGGAGAAGTCTATCTCTTCACCTCTGCTTTTACTTGGGATGGCATCAAACACCTCATCATGCCTGTCACAACACTCTCTCTTTTTCAGTTAGCATTGATCATCAGACTCACAAAGAGTGGCATGAGTGAAGTATTGGCACAGGATTATATCAAGTTTGCCAAGGCAAAAGGTCTACCCCAAAGAGTGATCTTCTATGATCATGCACTCAAGAATACACTCATTCCATTGGTGACAGTCATCGGCATACAGTTTGGTCAACTCATCGCTTTCACCATCGTCACAGAGACTATCTTTGCTTGGCCAGGTACAGGGAAGCTGATCATTGATTCGATCCAAAATCTGGATAGACCGGTGGTGATCGCTTATCTATTGGTGATCGCTTCTATATTTGTCTTCATCAATTTTATAGTTGATATCATCTACACTATGATCGACCCAAGGGTGAGGCTCTCATGAAGATAAAAAACAGATCTATATCAGAATTTTTTGAAGAGAAGAGTGCCAAAGTTGGCTTCGTCATCTTTGCACTATTTGCTATTGTGGCGATAGCTCCATCGATTTTTGCTTATCAAGACCCTTATGATTTGACACAGATCTACCTGCAAAATAGTTTTCAACCACCAAATCACTCCTTTATCCTAGGGACAGATGAGCAGGGGAGAGATATATATTCAGCGATACTTTATGGGCTGAGAACTTCACTCTATGTAGGGCTTGCTAGCATGATACTCTCTGTTATTATCGGATTTTCTGCTGGACTCATATCTGGATATTATGGAGGATGGGTCGATACGATCATCATGAGGATCGCAGATATACAACTCTCTTTTCCTGCTATCTTGATAGCACTTATTATCATGGCTCTATGGGGAGCAGGCATCAACAAGATCATCATCGCGATTACTATTGTGAGCTGGGTCTATTATGCGAGAACTGCCCGAGGTATTGTCCTCTTGGAAAAAGAGAAAGAGTATGTTCAATCTGCAAAAGCACTTGGCATGCACAATCTCTTTATCATCTTTGGCGAAATCATGCCAAATGCAACTGCTCCTATTATCGTGATAGCTACAGTTAGAATCGCTTATGCTATTGTTTTGGAGGCTACCTTGAGTTTTCTGGGTGTGGGTGTCCCCATCACAGAGCCCTCCCTAGGTACTCTAATCTCCAATGGATATCAAGTGCTCTTTAGCGGATTTTGGTGGACTTCTCTCTTCCCGGGTATCGTCTTGATGCTCTTGATCATCTCTATCAACCTTATGGGTGACAGGATAAGAGATATGATGAATCCAAGGATGGAGAGATAATGGCACTTTTAGAAGTCAATGATTTAAAAACCTACTTTTTTACAAAAGAGGGAGTTGTTAAAGCTGTCGATGGGATCAGTTTTGGTCTTAAGAAGGGTGAAATAGTTGGGATAGTCGGAGAGTCTGGGGCAGGCAAATCAGTCACTGGATTTTCTATATTGAACCTGATCGATCAACCCGGCCAGATTGTCGGAGGTAGCATTATCTTTAAGGATAGAGATTTGACAAAGCTGAGTGAAGATGAGTTTGAAAATCTCAGAGGAGATGAGATAGCCACGATATTTCAAGATCCTGAAACATCACTCAATCCTGTTATCACTATCGGCAGACAGTTGATAGAGACGATGCTATATCATCAAAGATCTCTCTCCAGAGAGGATGCATACAGCCAGAGTATAGAGATGCTAAAGCGAGTGGGATTGCCCTCAGCCAAGAGGAGAATGGAGAGCTACCCACATCAACTCTCCGGAGGGATGAAGCAGAGAGTTGTTATCGCTATCGCTCTTCTAAATAACCCGAAGCTGCTGATAGCTGATGAGCCGACAACAGCACTCGATGTGACAATACAGGCACAGATCCTCTATCTGATGAAAAAACTTAGCAGTGATTTTGGATCTTCTCTGATCTTCATATCCCATGACATAGCGGTTATCTCACAGATATGCGACAAGATAGCAGTGATGTATGCAGGAAAGATTGTGGAGTATGGGAGTAAAGATGAGATCATATATGATCCAAAACACCCATACACCAAAGGGTTGATCGCATGCTTGCCAACACTCGATGAGAAGCAAAAAAAACTGCACCAGATACCAGGCGTTATGCCGTCTCTACTCCATCTCCCCACAGGATGCTACTTTAGGGAACGATGTGAATTTGCTGATAGCGAGTGCGATATATATCCCAAGAGAGTGGTTCTGGGTGAAAGGGTTATATTTTGTCACAAGATTTAGTCAAACTTCTGGAAGTTAATGCCGTAAAAAAAATATTTAGAGTGAGTTCAGGGACTTTTGGTAAACGGGATCTCCATGCACTAAATGGAGTGAGTTTTGATATGTTCAAAGGCAAAACTCTCTCTTTGGTTGGAGAGAGTGGTTGTGGCAAAACAACGATCGGCAAGGTTATATTGGGACTCTATCAGGCAACCGATGGCTCAATACTATTCCAAGGAAAAGATATCGCAAAAACCACTCCAAGCGATAGAGGATCAACCCAAAAAGATATACAGATGATCTTTCAAGACCCCTACTCTTCTCTCAATCCTAGAAAAAAGATAAAGAGTATTCTGGAACAGCCTCTGAAGATCCATACCAATATGAATCAAAAAGAGCGGTTAAAAACGATACTCTCCCTATGTGATGAAGTGGGAATCGACCCAAGCTACCTCGATAGATACGCTCATGAATTTTCAGGCGGGCAGCAACAGAGAGTCGCGATAGCCAGAGCGATCATCCTCAAACCCGCACTCATTTTGGCTGATGAACCGATCTCTGCACTAGATCTATCCATACAGGCACAAATACTCAACCTCATGATGGATCTTCAGAAGAGGTACAACTTGACACTGCTCTTTATCACACATGATATCAGCGTCGTTAAATATATCAGTGATTTTGTAGCAGTGATGTATCTAGGTGAAATCATAGAGTATACTTCCAAAGAGACTCTCTTTAGTTCACCCAAGCATCCATATACCAAGCTGCTGCTATCTACAGTACCGACTATAAACACACCACTTATGACAGAGAGTCTATTGAAAGATGGCGAAGTTCAAACACCTATAGATCTGCCTGCAGGCTGTTTTTTTGCAAATCGCTGCCCCCATAGAGATCATACCTGCGACACAATCCATCCAGATATGCTAGAGACAGAAGAGGGTCACTGGGTGAGATGTCCCAAAGTGGAGCAATAAGTGCAACAAGACAGAGTAAAATCCAAAGATTAGAAACCCTCATAGAGGATAAAACTTTACCAACAAAAAGAGAGGGAGTAGGAGTAAAAGGAGATGTGACAGTCAAACTTTTATTGGATAATTTACCGATTGATGAAAGATTCTTATGATAAAAATCTCATCATTACTCTCTTCATAAATCACTATATGACTCTCTGATGTCAATACCCTACAGACTTTATCTATATTTTTATTGGCACAGGGTGTCCCCATTTTAGGATTTGCCTGTAGTAGTGCCATTCTCTCATCATACCTTTCTAAATATGCCAATGCATTACTCTCACTCTCCTTGGCTATATGGTCGATAATATCTGATATATCATCTTCTGCTTCATTGGAATAGACTATTTTATGCATATTTCTGTTTTAATTCATCTATGATTTGGGCATGACTCTTATCACTTCTTCCTGACCCAAGCCCTTTCTCTATCTCTGCTTCCAAAAAAAAGAGATCCTCCGCATCTAGTTTTTTCGGTTCTTCTCTATCTTGAAGTACTTTTACATCTGACAAATTTCTAAGTATATACATCACTTGCTCTAACGCACTCTCTTTTACATCTATGGTTACTTGCATCTCAAAGCTCCTTTTTTATAGACTATTATAGCATATTCTACTCATTCCCATCCATCCTCTGACAGATAAGTTGATTTGCTAAGAGGCTTTAGATAAAATTCTGCTATACTACGAGAAAAATAGGAGTAAATATGTCTGAATTAAATAAGTTTCGTCTCATTAACAAAATAGAGGGGTATTCGTTTCTCATCCTTCTCTTTATCGCTATGCCGCTCAAATATATGATGGGTTATCCTGTAGCTACCAAGATAGTAGGTATGCTGCACGGTGTTCTATTTATAGCTTTTATCTATCAACTCTTTGAAGCGACCAAGAATGTACCATTTAGTAAAAAAGAGACATTTATATTTTTCATAGCATCTCTGATACCGTTCGGTAGTTTCTATACAGAGAGTAAATGCAGCCAGAAAGAAGATAGAGTGGCTGAACCGGTCAGGGCTTAAGCTCAAACTCTAAAATCCGATCAAAGAAGAGAGTATGAACAAGCAACCAACTAAAGATATCCAGAGATACTGGTATGTATATGATGATGCGGATGCAGTAGCCAAAGAGGCGGCAGAGCGTATCCTCAAGCACGCCACCAAATCCATCGAGGATCGTGGTGTTTTCCGTCTCGTACTCGCAGGTGGGCGGACTCCAGAAGCTACCTATCGTCTGCTGGTCGGGGCAGATACCGACTGGTCCTGCTGGGAGATCTACTTTGGTGATGAGCGCTGTCTGCCTTTGGGTGATCCCGATCGCAATAGTGTCATGGCCGGCAATGCTCTGCTCAACTCTGTTGAGATCCCTGCTGCCAACATATACCCTATACCTAGCGAAAAGGGAGCTAAGATCGCTGCCAAAGAGTATAAATCCATCGTCAAGGCTGCGATACCTTTCGATGTAGTGGTTCTAGGTATCGGCGAGGATGGTCATACTGCTAGTCTCTTTCCCAGTCATAAGCATCCGGTAGATCAGTTGGTTTGCCCAGTCTACAACTCACCAAAGCCACCATCAGACCGCGTCACCATGGGTATCCGTGCATTGAGTGATGCACGGGAGATTCTCATACTGGCTACCGGAGCAGGAAAGCAGGATGCCATAGAGGCTTGGCAAGATGGCGAGCCACTGCCTATCGCCAAGATCGGCAATCCGGCACCTGTCAATATCTTGATGGACAGAGCAGCAGAGCCTTCGCTAGGATGATCAACTGCGTGCTTTATCAACAACATTGAGCAGGTTGTCAAAGGCTACGACAAACTGCTCAAGCCCCTCTTCTAGTAGCTGATCTGTCACCTTTGTCATAGAGATATCAGCATCTTTCAAAATATCAAATATCTTATAAGCTGTTTCGATATCATTTTCAAGTGAATTTTGCGGATTGCCATGGTCACGAAATGCATCCATCGTTGCTGGTGGTATCGTGTTGACTGTATCTGGTCCGATCAATTGATCTACATAGAGCGTATCGCTGTAAGCTGGGTCTTTTGTACTGGTACTAGCCCACAAAAGACGCTGTGTATTGGCACCCTTGTCAGCCAAAACCTGCCACCTCTCACCGCTAAATAGATTTTTGTAATCCTGATAACAGATACGAGAGTTGGCGATGGCAACTTTGCCCTTGATGCCTTTGAGAAGTGCAGCCTGATCCACATCTTCTATACTCTCCAATTTTTCATCTATCAACCTATCTACCAAAGTATCGATACGGCTTACAAACAGACTCGCCACACTCGCCACACCAGAGATATCTCCACCGTTTTCCAAGCGTGCCTCCAATCCGCTGATAAAAGCTTGGGCAACATTTTTGTATGCCTCCTGAGAAAATAGAAGTGTCACATTTACATTGATACCTTCACTAAGCAGTTGCTTGATGATAGGTATTCCCTCATCTGTTGCTGGTACTTTGACCAGAAGATTGGGACGGTCAACCATCGCCCATAGTCGTCTAGCTTCTGCCAAAGTCCCCTCTACATCATGTCCAAGTCTAGGAGAGACCTCCATGCTGACATAACCATCACGGCGACTGGTAGCATCATATACCGACCTCAAAGCATCAGCTGTATTTTGGATATCAGAAACCTCTAGAGATTCGAAGATATCTTTGGCATTCAGATCTCCTCGTCCTGCAAAAGCTGCGATAGCATCTTGATACTCATCACTTTGGGCAATTGCTTTCTCAAAGATAGATGGGTTAGAAGTGACACCGGATATGCCATCATTACTGATCAGACTCTTCAATTCGCCACTTGCAAATAGATCACGACGGATATAATCCATCCAAGGGGATTGTCCAAAGTTATGTAGTTTCTCTAACGGGTTCATCGATATGCCTCCTATGGCTTTTGATATTGAAGATCGTATTTTATCGTATATCCTTTTACTCTTGCTTTGCCTTATGGAGCATCATCGCAGGATAAGCAAATTCAAGGTTGTTCTTCTGAAGGATCTCCTCTACCTTATACATAACATCCTCTTTGACTCTGAGCCAATCATCCCAGACTACAGTGCTACTAAAACAGTAGATCAATATATTGATACTGGAGTCTGCGAACTCATCCATATATACCAGTGTTGTATTTTTGACACCCTTGTAATCCTCTGTAGAGACCAGCCTGGATGTCCTGCCCGAACTATAATGAGAAGTAGTTTTTTGGGCGATGGAGGGATGATTGCTGAGCATCTCCCTGATATCATCTATCGCTTTTCTGATATCACCAAAGTCAGATTCATAAGTGACACCGATACTCATCTTGATGCGCCGCCCTACACTTCTCCTGCTCCAGTTTATGACGGCATCACCTGACAAATTGGAATTTGGAATCGATATAAGTGCATTGTCAAAGGTTCGTACAGTTGTAGCCCGCAGACCGATCTCCACTACTGTACCATTGATATCTTTTGCTTCGATCCAGTCACCCTGCTCAAAAACATCTCCTAAAAGGATAGATATCGAGCCAAAGATATTGGCTATACTGTCTTTCGCTGCGAAAGCTACTGCTGCACCTGCAATACCCAAACCTGAAAGGAGTGCAGTGAGATTAACACCAACGATTTTGAGAATAACGATCAATGCTACAACAACAATGACACCATGAACCACTTTTATGGAGAGGTTGACTACTTCATTTTTGAGTATTTTACTATTTTTCATCTGCTCTAACTTTAGGTATGCAATCGTGCTGGTGATACGATAGAGTAGTAGTGCTATCAAAATCACATAGAGAGTTGCAAATACTTTAGTGAGATTGATAGTTTGACTATCAAATCCTAGAAGAACTACAAATGTAACATTGATGGCAACCAAGGAGGCGAGCATAGTAAATATTTTTAAAATATATTTATGAATATACTCTATATCGTCCTCTTTGATCTTATGATAATGCAATAGACGATCTACCAAGATCTTTGCAATATATTTAAAAATAAAAATAAAAACTATTATACCAAGCATCAGGACAAGCTTAGCCGAATCCAAATGTAAAGGAGAGAGAAACTTATTCAGCTCCTGCCCCAGAGAGGTTTTGTTAACTCTGTAGATAATATTTAAAATTTTAGAGTCAGCTATACGGGAAGTACGGTAGATAAGAGAACTATCCTCTATCAGCTCCGAACTGAAAGTATTGACTACGCTCTCAAGATAAGTTTGATTTTGAAGTCCTGAACGAATTGACTCTACAATGGAGTTGGTTTGGTTTTGGTCACCAGAAAGATACTTACTTCTCTCCAGTGGTCTGTGTGATGAAAAGAATTTTTCAATAATCTCATTGACCTTCTCTTTGAAGAATGCTTTTGAATTGCTATTGGTCTGCTTTATGATACTATTGAGCATCTCTCTAAGAGCATTTCGTGTAGAGTAATTTTTTAGCAAAACTTCATCACGCTTTATTGCATTAATATTGCCTGCATACCTATTGCTTTTTATACGAATTTTTACTCTATTCATATCTTTACGGTATGGATTGTTCACTTTGCTATTTATACTCTTCTCAGTAGAATATTGCAGGAAGAAATCTTGATAATCACTACTCTGCTTTTTTTTAACCTTGACCTTATCGTCAAGAGAGAGATTTTGATCAAAAAATATAGCTTCAACATTGATCTGTTTATCGATAAAAGTATCAAAAGTATTATCGTTGCTGTCAGCCAATAGAGATGAAGCATAGAGCAGGATAAGTAAAAAAATGATCTTCTTCACAACTACACTCTACCTTTGTCTCAAAATATTCTAGTAGTATAACTAAAATAACTACAAGTCTAACCCAGAGATCGAAATAATGTTCGAAAATGACTTCACCTCTACAGTAATCTTTAAAGCAATTATATTATAATATAATGTTACAATCAAAAATAAAATATAAAAGGGATAAAATTGAAAAAAATACAATTTGCAACAGTTGCTATTGCCAGTACGGCTATTGTCTTGATGAGTGGATGTGCTACAAAAGCAGGAACGGGTGCAACAGTAGGTGCAGGTGGTGGAGCAGTTCTTGGAGGTCTTGTCGGCGGTAGCAGAGGTGCAGCAGTCGGTGCAGCACTTGGTGGTGTGTCTGGAGCAGCGATAGGAGCCAACGAAGATGCAAAAGATAGAAACCGTAGATATTATAGAGATAATAGAGGGTATACATATTATATAGGAAGCAATGGTCGACGATACTATATAGATTAATCTATGCGACGATTGAGAGAATCCAACTAGGAGCAAAAGGAGAAGTCAGATGGGTAGAGTTGCTTGGGGGAGGTTCCTAATCACCCTCTACCTAAAGAGTAGAGATCTCTATGCTACTCTTTAAAGATGATAATATCATAACTGTTTTTTGTCACCATAGCTTTACTCATCTGTACAGAGCCATTACGATTGACTCTGCTTAGCTCCTCTCTAATCTGAGATATCTCCAGCTCCATCTCATCCATCTTCTCTTTGAGTTGCAGTATTACATCTACACCTGCCAAATTGATTCCCATCTGCCGTGTCAAACGAAGAATCATCTTCATCCTATCTATATCTCGTTGAGAGTAGAGACGCATACGCCCACCTGTTCTCGAAGGGGTAACAAGCCCCTCTTTTTCATACTGTCTCAGAGTTTGCGGATGGATATCCAATATCGACGCAACAACACTGATCAAATAAACGGGCTCATCATAACTATGACTATGCATATCTCATCCTTCTTATAATCTGTTTTCCAGTAAAGTCTTGAGCTCACTGTCGAGCCTCTCTACATCGGGGAGTACCACATCGGCAACAAGATAGAGATCGCCTTTGAGTGCTGTTTTTCTATCAGGTACCCCTTTGCCTTTGAGTCTAAACTTTTGACCATTTTTAGTATTTTGAGGAACTTTGAGCGATACCTCTTTCTCAGGCGTATCAACTTGTATCTTTCCGCCAAACCAAGCTGTTTTCAATGGCACATCTATCGTTTTGTATAGATTGTCCCCTTTGCGTTCATACTCTGTCGATGGAGATATATCAACCTTGATCATTAGATCACCAACTTGCCCCCCTTGAGTTTGACCTTTTCCACGCACACGCATAGTCTCTCCACTCTTGATGCCGGCAGGTATTTTGATATCAAAACTATTTCCATTGGTTGTTACCTGATGTTTACCACCTAAAACTGAGACTGTAAATGGGATAGTAATCCTCGCCTGAGTATCAAGATCTGGCTCTCCAAAGCCACCAAAACCGCCAAAACCACCTTGCTGACCTCCAGCAAAACCGCCTCCACCTCCAGAGAAGCCACCGCCGCCGCCTCCAAACATTTGACGCAGGAGCTCATCTAGGTCGACATTTGCACCCTGACCTTTAGCAAAATCACCAAAGTTTTGCCCTCCAAACATCTGATCACCATACTGATCATACTGCTCTTTCTTACTCTTATCACTTAGGACTTCATACGCACCATTGATCTCTTTGAACTTCTCTATAGCACTCTCATCTTTATTGATATCCGGATGATATTTTCTTGCTAATTTTCGATAAGCCTTTTTGATCTCATCTGCACTGGCATTTTCACTAACTCCAAGCGTCTCATACAAACTTTTTGACATCTACTACAATCCTTATAAATTATACAATTTATAGAATTATATCAAAAATCTTTAGTCAATGTCAATCAAGGTTTAAACTTTACTATTTTATGCAAATCTCTACCTTTAGATGCTATAATATTCTAAAATATGAGGAGTCGCCTATGAAACAGCATCTTGGAATCCTATTTTTACTATCTATATCTCTACTGTTTACTGCATGTTCTCGCAAACCATACAGTTATCCAAACTATGATATTATCAAACCATCCAAAACTTGTAAACCAAATCGAAAAAACATAAAAAGACTTCTTAACCAATATCTCAACAAACCTTATATATGGGCCGAAGAGGGGCCAAATGCTTTTGACTGTTCTGGATTGACCTACAATATATATGGTAAAATGGGTATAAATATTCCACGCGTTGCGAGAGAACAGGCAAAAGTAGGTAAAAGTGTGAACTACAACAACCTAATATATGGAGACCTTATCTTTTTTGGTTCACAAAATGGACAGAGCAGACGCATTACTCATGTAGGGATCTATCTAGGGGATGGCTGGTTCGCCCATGCTAGCAGCAGAGATCGTAAAGTCATATATACGAACTTTGACAAAGAGCCTATCTATCTAAAGAGGATGAAGATATGCAAACGCTATATGAGCAAGAGTGAAAAAGAGTTCTATATGACCTGCAGTGGAAAATTAACTCCGATGAAGACTACTACTACTCTGCATACTACACCATGGAAACCAGGCAACCGGATCCCTAGAAGGGCTGTTCCATAGATGTTTAGAGAACATTTTATCTCCAGAGATATAGCTATCATATACACTTTAGCAGTTATTCTTGTTTTTTTTACTGCTTGCAGCTCAAAACAACGCTATATACCGGTAGTCAAGTACCAACAACCATCACTATCCGCACTCCACAAAATCCTCAGAGGAACCTATGGAGACTCTTACCGATATGCAGGACAAGGTCCCAATCGCTTTGACTGCTCAGGACTCGTATACTATAGTTTTGCTACTATGAATCTATGGCTGCCTAGAAAATCTATCGATCAGTCAAAGCGTGGCAAAACTATACCTATAGATAGGCTCAAATATGGTGATCTGATCTTTTTTGATACCAGAAAACGGTTCCGAGGAGAGGTCAATCATGTTGGTATCTATATAGGCAACGGCAACTTCATCCATGCAAGCAGCTCAAAAAGAGGCGTTATCAGAACGAGTCTCAATAAGCCATTCTACCAAAAAAGAGTTATCATTTGCAAAAGAGTGATACTGTAACATTCAGTTACAACTCTTTATCTGCAGTAAGTCATAAAATTTTAATTTACAAAAAAGCTGATATATATGATATAATTAGATATCTTAAATTAAGAAAAGGAGATATGATGAAAATCATTTTATCCATACTCTTATCTGCATTTTTCCTCTTTTCAATTCCCATATATGCAGAAGAGCCTACACAGGAGAGTACAGCAGAACTCTATATTGCTTTTTTTGATAGAGCATCTGATGCCAAGGGGTTGGACTATTGGCTGAAGTCAGGTCTATCACTCGAACAGATCTCAGAGAACTTCTTCTATCAGGAAGAGACACAAAAAAAATATCCCAATTCACTTACAAATGAAGAGTTTATCACCACTGTTTATAAAAATCTATTTGAGCATGAGCCAGATGAAGATGGTTTAGAGTACTGGGTAAGAGAGCTTGACAGTGGAACAATAACAAGATCCTCTGCTATCTTGGATATCATTCGCGGAGCATTGGGAGATGATAAGATAATAGTGCAGAACAAAACAGAAGTCGGACTCTACTTCGCAGAGAGTGGTCTCAACGATAGTGACCAAGCAAGAGCTGTAATGGAAGGAGTTACCGTAGATACCCAGAGTGTAGAGGATGCAAAGGCTATGATTGATGAATTTGCAAATCAACCAATTACTCCTGAAAGCTTGGTATGGACTCAACAGTATGGCACAGTCAGCTATGACTATGGAAAAGCTGTAACTACTGATAATGATGGATATATATATATCGTTGGTGCCACTGGTGGAAACCTTGATGACAATACCAGATATGGTGGGTGGGATATTTTTCTTACAAAATTTAGCAAATTAGGAACTAGGATATGGACAAAACAGTATGGTGCCGCAAAGAATGATATAGGATATGGCATAACAGTTGATAATAAAGGTGACATATATATCACAGGAGAGAGAGGTGGAGATGTATTTGTTAGCAAAATAGATAGTGACGGACAACGAATATGGAACAAAGTATTTGGAAGTATAAACTCTAGTGATATAGGACATTCAATTGCAATAGATAGTGCTGGATATATCTATATTACTGGAGTTACCTATGGGAATATGAAAAATATTCAAAATTTAGGTGGTGGAGATATCTTCCTTGCAAAGTTTACAAATGATGGCACAAATCTTTGGATAAAACAGTATGGTAGTACAGAAGATGATATTGCCAACTCTGTAGGCATAGATAGCCAAGATGATATTTTTATTTCGGGTAGCACCTTGGGTGATCTCGATGGTAACACTCAAGGTGGCTATGGTGATATCTTTCTTAGTAAATTTAATAGTGAAGGTATTCGAGCTTGGACAACTCTATTTGGCAGTTATGCTTCTGATGTAGGATCCTCTATGGATATCGATAGAGCTGATAACATCTATATTACAGGTGGAACTTCGGGGGATATGATCGATGATGAGTTTGTTAGTGAGAGTTGGAATATATTTTTGACCAAACTCAATACCGAAGGTGAAACCGATTGGACTAGGCAGTACGGCACTTCCGAGCTTGATTTTGCCTGCTCAGTCACAGCTGGAGAGAATGAGAAAGTATATATCACTGGAGTTACATCGGGAGACCTTGCCAACGATAACCCAAATGGTAAAGGAGATATCTTTCTGAGTGAATTTGATAGTTCCGGAGTTAGACTCTCAACAGAGCAGTACGGCAGCAAAGAGGCAGATATTGGCTATTCACTCACTACAGATAGAGATGGTGATATCTATATTACAGGAGCAACCGAAGGGGATCTTGACGGTAACAGTAGTGGCGATGGTGATATCTTTCTTAGCAAATTTGAGTAGCTCTAAGAGATGAAAATATATAAAATTATATTTTAACGGAGGAAAAAATAGTATGAGTAGAAAAAAACAGATAAGCAAAATAGCTCCACTGCTTCTGATCCCATTTTCACTATTGAGTGCCAATGAGACAGTATGCAGAGACGATGCAAGCTATTTTCAAAAACATTTTGTAGAGACAAAAAATCCAGAGAGTTTCAACCTGCAATGGGCAGAGTGTGAAGAGAAGCTAGGAAACAAAGAGGGGGCCATGAGTGCATATGAACGCGTATTAATGTATAATCCCAATAATACCAAAGCCACAATAGCACTTGCAAAGCTCTATCAAAAAAACAATATGGAGTATGAATCTAAAGAGCTCATGCATACTGTAGATCATAGTCGCTTAACCCCACAACAGCGTCAGATTGTCTCAACACTGGTAGACAAGAAGAGGAGTCTTGTATCTACAAGATTCTCTGCAACACTCAGTTTTGGGCATGATGACAATCTAAACTTTGGCATCTACAGAGAGGCTAGTACCGAAGAGGGGGATATCGGCAGTGCATTTCACTCTTTTAATTTCAGTGGCAACTATGTCCATGAGTTAGAAGATACCGGAGGATATTCATTTCAAAGTAATCTAAATCTCTACTGGCAAGATAACTATAGTGCACACTACTATGACACACTCTATGGTTCTATAGATGCAGGTTTGGGCTACAGCACCTCCAATATTTCACTATATCTTCCTATAGTCTACAGAAGGATGAACTATCTCGATCTTGATCTCTATGAGCAGTATGGTATAGCACCCAGTTTGACTAGTTCACTAGGAGATGGTTTGCTCTTTAATGTTGAATTGAAATATCTTGAGCGAAGATATATAGATACTCTTTATAAAAATGCTGATGACACCCTCTCAAGTATCAGTTTGGGTCTTTATAAATTTTATGGAGAAAACTATATCTATGCACAAGCAATATACAATAGTTTTGATGCAAAGAGTGCAGACCCTACACCCTTTACAGAGTATGACTATCTTCAGCTATTTATAGGTGCCAGCTATGAGATAGAGGGGCTTGCAATCGCTGGAATCACCTATCAATATGGACATAGAACTTTCGGTAGTGAAGTGATTCTCGAAGAGAATATAGATAGAGAGGATGATTTCAACTATATCAACCTTTCGCTCCAAAGAGAGCTGACAAAAGAACTTAAGATACTTGCCAATTATACTTATGCTAAAAATGAGAGTAACTATGAATCGGCATCTTATAACAAGCAGACTATATCCATCGGTCTACAGTACAATTACTAAGGAGTAACAAATGAGATCTTATATACTTTTACTTTTTATTCCAGCTCTGCTTTTAGCAAACATAGGTAATGTAGCAGCAGTCAAAGGTAAAGCTAATATAGAACGCAATACAAAAACTATCGCTATCAAACATGGATCAGCTATCCAGGAGAGAGATAGTATCGTGACCAAAAACAACAGTAAGGTTCAAGTCATTCTAAATGATCAGACTATTGTCACAATAGGAGAAAACTCCAAATATAGCTTTAGCGAATATAAGTTTGATACTAAGAGAAATTCGAAAGCAAAGATGAAATTAAACCGTGGTTTTTTTCGTATAGTAACAGGCAAAATTGGGGAAGTTGCACCAGAAAGATTCAAAGTTCAAACCAAATCAGCAACAATTGGTATACGGGGAACTCATTTTTTTGGTTTAGTAAAAGGACGATATGAAGAGGTTGGATGTATACTAGGTCAGATATCTGTCTTGACTAAACTGAAAATGTACGAACTCAATACAGGAGAGATGGTATATTTGCAAGATGGTATTTGGAAAGTAGGACCAATCTCAAAAAGATATAGAAAAAAATTGAGAACACCTACAGGAAAACCTGCCTCGGTAAGTGATCAAAGTCTGCAGAATATATTGATGCAAGGATTAAATTATACACCAACACCAAAGCCAACAGTAACGCCAGTGCCACCAAAGCCAACGCCAGTGCCACCAAAGCCAACGCCAGTGCCACCTAAGCCAACACCAGTGCCACCTAAGCCAACACCAGTGCCACCAAATCCAACACCAGTGCCACCAGTACCGCCGGTACCACCAAAGCCAACACCAGTGCCACCAGTACCGCCGGTACCACCAAAGCCAACACCGCCACCACCAAAGCCAACACCTATAATTCCACCATCTATCGCTCCAATATTACCGATAGTTCCGCCGATTGTTCCGCCGA
>JAYEOM010000034.1:0-27621 GCA_034722955.1 Campylobacterota bacterium | reverse complement strand
CACCGCCATGTTCGCACTCGGCATAGTGGCATTACAATGCTAAGACGGTTAAGTACCCTCGCGGGGGTACTTTTTATCTTGATCGTATCACTAGGCTGGCTCTATCTTGCCACTCCGCAGAAGTTTTTGTCACTTGATGATCGCTTTCGTGATTTTCTTTTTTTGATGCGTGGTTCTGTCCCTACTACAGGAGAGGTTGTGATCGTAGATATTGATGAACAGAGTCTTCATCAGTATGGACAGTGGCCATGGTCTCGCAATGTTGTTGCTTCCCTGATCACTCAACTCAGAGATAATGGAGCGGGCATCATTGGTCTGGATATTGTTTTTGCTGAAGCGGACAAGAGTATCCAGCCCTTCAAGAGAGAGGAGCAGGAGAGTTGTCCCAACCCACATGATAAAGCTTTAGCTTCTGCTATCAAAGAGTCTCCTGTCATAGGAGGCTATTTTTTCTCTTTTGACTTCAACACTTCAAAAGCTCCATCTATCCCTGCTATTTTTGTCGAAAAGGGATTGAGTGAGGGACGCTATATCCCCGAACCTATCGGGGCTAGACTAAACATCGACTGCCTACAGGATTCATTCTACTCCAGTGGTTTTTTCAACACAACTCCAGATCCTGGAGGGATGGTACGACACATTCCGCTACTCATGAGATATCATGACATACTCTACCCCTCTCTTGCTCTAGAGATGATTCGCATCTACACCAACACAAACAAAGTGATCGTACAAAACAGTGAAACAGGTGTAGATAGTATAAAACTCAATGATCTTCTGATCCATACAGATAGATATGCCAGGATGAATATCAATTTTCGAGGAGCATCAAGGCATTTTCACTATATTAGTGCTAGTGATATTATAGAAAAAAGAGTAGATCCATCTGAAGTTAGAGGTAAGTTTGTGCTTGTTGGTACATCAGCAGTAGGACTCTCAGATTTGAAACCTACCCCCTTCGATACAGTTATGCCCGGTGTCGAGGTTCATGCCAATATGATAGATAGTATCTTGGCAGATGATCTCATCACAACACCTCACAATATAGAGTTGATCGATTTGGCTATGATTATTGTGATCGTCATCTTCTCTGCTCTCATCTTCTATCTGCTCAATGGATGGTTGATCATACCGGCTCTGATACTCTGTCTATATGGACTCTACCAACTCTTTTTTATGCTGCTCTTTGATAATGGCACAATCATCAATATCCTTATTCCACTCATTTCACTCTTTGCGACTATGCTTGTAACACTTCTGTTGAGATATCTATTTACTTCACAGAGAAACCAACAACTCAAGAGAGCTTTTGCACAAAAAGTTTCACCTGCGGTAATGAATGATATTTTGACAAATGAGACACAAAATCTACTAGAACCAAAAGAGAAAAATGTTACAATATTTTTTAGTGATATTCGATCATTTACCACTATCTCGGAGACTATAGGAGAACCAGAAGATGTGATCCTGCTGCTCAATGAGTACTTAACGCCGATGGTTGATATCATCGTAGATTATCATGGTACTATAGATAAATTTATCGGTGATGCTGTAATGGCATACTGGAATGCTCCAACTGATGTAGCCAATCATGCAGATCAAGCTCTGCAGTCAGCTATCGAACAGCTTAGGAGACTTAAAGAGATAAATAGACAAATAGAAGAGTATCAAAAGGAGCAGTATCTCAAGATAAAAAAAGCTATAAATGAAAACATGGCAGATCATAATTCAGACTATGATATGATGATCAATATTGGGATTGGTATCAATACAGGTCTGGTGACAATCGGCGAAATGGGATCATCAGGTCGCTCAGACTATACGATCATAGGAGACAATGTCAACTTAGCATCAAGACTCGAAGGCTTATGCAAAACCTATGGTGTTCCACTGATCATCTCTGAGACAACTAAAGATGCACTAGTAGAGAGCTATCCTATACGAAAACTTGATCTAGTTAGAGTAAAAGGAAAAAGCAGACCTGTAACTATCTATGAAGTATTGATAGAGAGTATATCACAAGAGGAGCTTCAAAGATATGACAATGCTCTTGACCTATACAACGAAGCGAACTTTGAAGATGCCAGAGAGCAGTTTGAGATATTGGTGAACCATTCAGACAGATACTCATACAGACTATACAAAATGTATAAGAGACGATGTGATCACCTTATTAAAGAGAAAACTAGTGATTTTGATGGTGTTTTTAACTTTACAACCAAATAGGAATAGTAGATGGAATATATAGAATTTTTGGGTGCTTGCGGTACACGGACCTCTGATAAGGGATCAACTTGCATACAGATCGGCAAACATAGTGTCATAGATGCTGGAAATTTGATAGCAACCCTTGATGATGCAGTCTCCAGAATTAATCAAATATTTTTGACACATGCCCATCTAGACCATATTTGCGATATTCCTTTTCTTGTAGAGGAGATTATAGCTACTGCATCTGAGCCCCTCAAGATTTATGCTCTAAAAGAGACTATTGAAGTATTGAAATCCTCTATCTTCAACAATGATATTTGGCCTGATTTTAGCCAAATCAAACTTCTAAATAGTGATAAGAACACTATAGAGTTTATTGAGATCAAAATAGATACTACTTATTGGGTTGAAGATCTCTCTCTTGTACCCATCAAAACCAACCACACAGATGGAAGCTGTGGATATATTATCAAAAAAGATCATCAGGGTATTTTAGTCACTTCCGATACCTACATCAGTGATACCCTTTTGGCTAAACTCAACGAAGACAGATCCATCCACTCTCTATGTATAGATGTATCCTTCTCTTCAGAGTACGACAAACTCGCATATAACAGCAGACACTTGACACCCAAACTCCTCTATCAAGAGTTAAAAAAATTAAAAAGAGATGATTTAGCTATCTATCCTATGCATCTCAAACCATTTTTTCATGATGATATCGTGAGAGAAATTGCTGATTATAATATCCTGAAAAATAGATCAAAAATACTCTTGGATGGTGATAGAGTATATTTTGATCCAGAGATCAAAACAGAGCAGCATGATAGAAAAAAAAGTGAGATAGAGAATCTATTTATAGAGTTATCTAGCGTTGCTATAGCACTATCTTCTGAAAAAAATATCGATCATCTACTCGAATTTATTCTCATCAAGGCAAAGATATTGACCCATGCAGACGGAGGTACACTCTATCTTTTGAATACCAAAACTGATATGCTAGAGTTCAAAGTAGTCCAGACAGACTCACTAGATATCAAGATGGGAGGAAGCGGTGGAGTTATCACTTGGGATCCACTGCCGCTATATACTGCTGATGGCACAAAAAATAGCCATATGGTTGCGGCAGTTGCAGTACTAGAAGATAGTGTTATCAACATTCCTGATGTTTATAATACCGATAGTTTTGACTTCTCCGGTACTAAACTATTTGACCAAAAAACAGGATATCGCTCCCAATCAATGCTTGTAATACCATTGAAAAACCATGAAGATATGATTATTGGTGTTCTGCAACTCATAAATAAAAAAAACCATTATGATCAGATAGATGCATTTAGTAGTTTTGATGAGAATATTACGACAGCCCTAGCATCAGAAGCTGCTGTTGCTTTGACCAAACAACAGTTGATTAATGATTTGGAAAATCTACTAGAATCATTTTTGCGTACGATCAATATTGCTATCGAAGCAAAATCTGAATATACTGCTGGTCATATCGAAAAGATGGTTAATATCACTGATATGATAACTAAGGCTATCGATAGAGATCAAAGCATATTTAAAGATATAAACTACACTGACTGGGAGATCAGAGAGATCAAGCTGGCTGCTCTTATGCATGATATTGGCAAGATAACAACACCAGAGTATGTTGTAGATAAGGCGACAAAGCTACAAACAATTTATGATCGCATAGAGACAGTAGAGATGAAAGCTGAGATTCGCAAAAGAGATTTGAAAATAGAATATTTAGAGAAGCGTGAGGAGGCTGACAGCTATAGAAGAGCGGAACTGCTCAATGAGTACAGTAGTGCTATCAAACAGATCGATAGAGAGATAGAGTTTATCAAAGAAGCCAATAACGGAAGTGAATTTTTCTGCGATCAAAAAGTTGAAAGAGTTAAAGAGATTGCCAAGGCACAGATAACTATCAATGGTATAGAAAAAGATTGGCTCAGCAGCGATGAGGTGATGAATCTATCTATCCAAAAGGGTACACTAACCAAAGAGGAGAGACTCAAAATAAATAATCATGCCTTAGTCAGCCTCCAGATGCTTCAACAGTTACCATTTCCTAAAAAGTATGAACATATTCCAGAAATAGCAGCAGCACACCATGAACAGATCAATGGCGGTGGATATCCATTGGGACTTAAGGGAGATGAGATCTCTTTTGAGGCAAGGATATTGGCAGTTGCAGATATCTTTGAGGCACTGACTGCCTCTGATAGACCCTATAAAAAGGCAAAAAAACTCTCAGAGTCTATGAAGATTCTATATTTTATGGCAAAAGAGAACTCTATAGATCGAGAGATTGTAAAATTTATCTATGATAGCGGTCTCTATCTGAAGATAGCCAAAAAGATAATATCACCAGAAAATATCGATGATATAGATTTTGATTTTACCTACTCATAATTGCCATCCAACAGGATGGATAGAGCAAGATATCCACTGATATAGTGTGCAAAAAAAACCATAAATTTCAAATCATCTTCATTGAAATCTCCCATATATTTGTTGAGAAGTTGCAAAACACCGATAACTCTTTTATCTGAGTCAAAGATAGGGACTGTAGCGATATTTTGTGTTGTATACCCTGTCAAATAATCAACACTAGCATCAAAATCATGATCTTCATAAGGAGTGTTCACGATAATAGGCTCACCCCTTGAGATCGTCTGTCCTGCTATACCGTCATTAGACGGGATAACCAATCTATCGATTTTATCTGCTAGAACTGTCCACAATATCTCTTTTTGGGAGTCATAGATATAGATGGTGCTTCTATCTGCTCTGATAGTCTGCTTGATATAAGAGGCTATCTTTGGCAAGCCCTCTCCCAAAGAAGTATAATGGAGAAGATCCTTCCCAAATTTTGCCAATGTTCTGCAAGTATCTGCATATTTCAACCTAACTCCTTTAATCAAATTTATATACTAATCTTCTGCTAGCCTCTCTACTTTGTGATAATTATCTCAGTACTCTTTTTGCCATATTTGCGAACCAATTGATAAAGTTTTTTTGCATTACCTGGGTGCAGTCTAACACAACCGTGTGATGCTTTTCGTCCTAAGTGTTTGATCACTTTTGTACCATGTATCGCATAGTTGCCTTTGAAAAAGATAGAGTATGGCATCTGGGACTTATGATAACGGCTAGAGTAGTGCATCCTCTTGAGAGTCTTAGGCTTAAATCTTCCTACAGGTGTAATATGTCCACCTTTAGCAGTAGAGACTCTCCACTCTCCAAACAGCGTATCTTTATTGTAGACACGCATCTCTTGCTCTGAGAGATCTATGTGTACTGTAATTTGCCTCTTTTTGTCTACCTCTACATCTACTTCTGCCTCTGCTTGAGATAGAGGTTTCACTTTAGGTGCAAGCTCTGCTTTATATACAGGTTCCTCTTTAGATATAGGTTCCACTTTAGGTACAGAGATCTCCTCTTTCATCTCTACCTCAACTTGCCCTCTCTTCTCTTTCTCTACACTATCTTCTCGTTTTTCTCTCAATATCTGCTGCTCATTCACGATAGCATCAAGAGCCTCTTTTTGTACTCTGAGTCTCTTTAGTTTTTGCATCTCTCTCTGCTCTTCGGCCTGCTGCTCCAACTCTTTAAGATACAACTCTCTATCTGCAATAATCTTACTATTTTCATTGCCTAAGAGTTCAAGCAGATCTGATTGCTCTTCATCTATTGCTGCCAATCTATCTCTAGATATCTGGTCAGAGTAGTTTGAGCCGGCATAAAGCACTATAAAAGTTAGTATAAATGTAAAAATAAGTATCATAGTAGATCGTAACATAAATATAACCTCCTTCTATAATTAAATTATATCCATAATTTATCTAAAATAAAATTAAACCTTCCAAACAATCAACCCAAACTATGTTATACTTCGCCCTATGAAATACGCCAGTCTTGATATCGGACTCAAACGCATAGGTATAGCTATCTCTCCTGATGGAAAAACAGTCATACCTCAAGATGCCATACTTCGCAAAAATCGCAATCAAGCAGCAGACGATGTCAAAGCTTTTTTAGATGATTGGGGGATCCAACACCTTATAGTTGGTTTACCGCAAGATGGCTCTAGCTCTGAGGAGATGGAGAGGCGTATCAAACACTTTGTCTCTCTTATGGATCTGGATATAGATATAGCTTATCAAGATGAACAGGGTAGCTCCTTTGAAGCCAAAGAGCTCACTATGGGAAAGTTCAAACACAAAAAAGATGGCAGACTCGACTCCATCGCTGCCAAGATCATATTAGAACGCTACCTCAAGCTATAAGGAACCTCAATGTCACCATTTGCTATCCAACTTATCAATGGCTCTCTCCCCTCAGATATCGAAGAAGAGGATCTAGAGAGTTTTCAATCTTTACAAAATATCCAAGCATTAGAGAAGATCGATGGTGTATGGAGATTACGATCCATATATCGTGTAGGTGAACTCTATATAGGCAAGGATGGCAGAGGATTTGTTGAAGCAGAGTTCAAAGATCAAAAAGATCTGCTTGTAGAGCCGGATGATCTTGCTGATGGGAGACATGGAGATATCGTCGTTGCCAAACGGATTATCGCAAGACGAGGGCGTGCAAGTGCCAAAGTCACTCTGGTTATAAAAAAGGCTCATAGTTTTATGATCGCCTATACACACCGAGATGATTTAGGTAATTTTGACATACTCAATCTAAGAACATCTCTCCCCACCCATGCTACTATGAGAGGTATGGATCTCAAAGCCTTTAAGATCGGCACAGTTCTCAAGGTTGACAGCCAAACCGAAGAGGTGATCGAAGTTTTTGGTCATCTCGATGATCCAAAGGTTGATGAGAAGATATCACTAGCACTCTATGGGCGTGCCGACAGATTCCCCTCGGTATGTATAGAGCAGGCAAAGGGTGTAGAGTTAACAGTTGATCGTGATGAGCATCCAGAGCGCATAGATCTCACTGCTCTCGGTTTTTGTACGATCGACCCTGTTACGGCGAAAGATTTTGATGATGCTATCTATTTTGACATGCGGAGCTATATACTCTATGTTGCTATAGCTGATGTTAGCCACTATGTCCCCTACTTCACCCCCATCGACAAAGAGGCTAAAAAGAGAGGTTTTACCACCTATCTGCCTCACAAATCTTTCCCTATGCTACCAAGAGAGTTGAGTGAAAATATATGCTCACTCAAACCCCATGTAGATCGTCTGGCTTTTGTCGCCAAGATAGAGCTAGACAGAGAGACTCTCTCGCCTCTTAAAGAGTCATTTTTTGAAGCGATCATACACTCCAAACGACGCTTCAACTATGAGCAGGTTGATACTATCATACAGAATGGTGGAGTTGATGCACATGGCGAGGATGCTCAAATCTTGACTTATCTATTGCCCCTGCAGAAGATAACCCAAAGGCTGCGAGAGAGACGACTAGGGAGGGGGTTTGATTTTCGCAGCGAAGAGGTCAGACTCTCCATAAATAGCGATCATCTTCTCACTGAAACGATGATCGAGACAGGCACCCCATCACACTCTCTGATAGAGGAGTGTATGCTCCTTGCAAACCAAGCTTCAGCCAAACGATTTAAGACGACAGATGAGAGAGGTGAGTACGGTATCTTTCGTATCCATGAACCTCCACAGCTAGCCAAGATAGAGGTACTCCTCGAAGAGCTTGCCTCTATCGGTCTATTTGTTGAATCTTATGAAGACTCTCCATCTCTCATCCGTGCTATACAGAGCGAAGCAAAAAAGATGGATCTAGAGAGTGAAGTCGATGCCATGGTCATCAAATCCCTCAGGAGAGCTGCTTATGGGGCTCACAATGTCGGGCATTTTGGTCTTGGATTTAGCCACTATAGCCACTTCACATCTCCTATACGGAGATATAGTGACCTCATCTTGCATCGCTTGATCAAAACACAACTCTCAGGAGACAAAGAGGAGGCAGAGTACCTCATGCGCAATATAGAACCACTCTGTGCGAGAGTCTCCGAACTAGAACGGGAAAGCACCAAGGCAGAGTGGGATTTTAGAGACCGCAAATTTGCCAGATGGGCAAAAAAAGAGATCGGATCACTCTTCCTCGCCGAAGTGATAGAGGCCGGTGAAAGTGCCAAAGCCACTCTGCTAGGAGAGATCAAAGGGGTCACTGTCCATCTAAGAGGAGACAATATCATGCTCTTCGATAGAGTGCGTATCATGATCACGGAGGTTGATATCGCTATGGCTACGATCATGGCGGAGGTAGTTGTCAAGCTGAGCAGAGAGGAGATGGAGTTAACATGAGAGAGCAGGAGCAAAACTATATACTAAAACTCCAAATGGATTTTTGAATGTACAGACAAGAACTTGACAGAAGACTCCAGCAGGCACTACCCAAAGCACTAATGCTTTATGGAGACAATGCCTATCTCATAGACTACTATATCGATCACTATATCCAGACTCTTCAAGCCAAAGATGAGATGCTAACACTCTACTTTGACGAGTGGGACTTCACACGAGCCAAGAGCTATCTCTCCCAGAGTTCTCTTTTTGGCGGTACCAATCTACTCATCATAAAACAGAACAAAAAAATCCCAAAAAAAGAGCTTGATGCACTGATCATACTTGCTAACAAAAACATGGAGAACTATCTACTCCTTGGTTTTAGCGGAGAGGCTACAGGTGCAAAAAATATGCAGAGCAGTTTCAGTGAGAAGAGTGGAGCTGCCTGGGTACGATTTTTTGAACCAAATATGCGTGAAGGTGTTGAGATACTACAAAAAAAGGCACAACTCATTGGATTGGATATCGATCACTTTGCACTACAACATCTCATGATCTCTCTCAACAATAATCTTGCACTATGCAGTAATGAGCTCGAAAAACTAGCTATATTTGACAGTAAGATAACCAGTAAAGATATAGACCATCTCGTCTACTCTACTGCCCCTATGGCTACAGAGCAGTTTTTAACTCAACTATTTGAAAAAAAACCTATAACCAAAATGATAGGTACACTACTGGAGCTTGGTGAAGATGAGTTATCTCTCTTACGCTCTACTCAGAGGTTTGTAAATGAGATTTTCCTCTTTAATGCATATATCAAACTTCATGGTACTCCTGACAGCGTAGCCATTCTAGGATACAAACTCCCCAGACAGATAGAGGAGAAAAAGGCACAACTAGCTATGCGTGTCAAACCTGCAGCCCTGCTCAATATCACAGAACATCTCCTAGAGAGAGAACTTGAGATAAAACGCCCCAACGCTATCAACAGAGAGACACTTCTCTACGGTACATTCATACAGATGCAACGATACCTATAATATCATCTCTTCATAAGATATATCATGGTATTATGCGTTTTCCAAAATTCTTGCTCAAAGTTTGGAGGATCACACTAGATGATTCAAAGCGATGGGCTATCAAACCAAAAGGATATAGATGATGAATCATTATGAAACACTGTTTGTTGTAAAACCTACACTTACAGAAGAGGAGATCAAATCTCAAATCGAAAAAGTAAAAGCTATTCTCGAAAAAGAGGGTGCTGAAATTGTAGCAACAGACGATATGGGTATGAGAAAACTCGCTTACCCAGTACAGAAGAACTCCAGAGGATATTATACTGTACTGCTTTTCAATGCAAAAGGCGACACTATTGCAGAGCTCGAAAGAAACCTCAGAATCAACGAAGATGTTATCAAGTTTCTAACTGTAAAATATAACAAAACCAAAGAGGTTGCGCAGTTTAACAAACTTGTAGCAGCGGCCAACAAAAATATCCAACCGACAGAGACAGTAACTGAAGTAACTGTAACAGAAGAGGTAGTAGTAGAAGTAACTGCGGATGAAGTAGTAGTAACAGAGAGTGAAACCATCGTTACTGAGACAACAGAAGCGTAAGAAAAAGCTTAGGAGCAACCTTATGTACAACAAAATCATATTGATGGGAAATCTCACTAGAGATGTTGAGATCAGATATAGTCAGGGTGGTAGTGCTATCGGAAATACCGGTATCGCAACCAACAGAAAATGGAAATCTCAAACTGGCGAGCAGAAAGAAGAGGTTATGTTCGTTGATTTGACATTTTTTGGACGAACTGCCGAAATCGCCAATCAATATCTGCGTAAGGGTAGCAAAGTTTTAGTCGATGGACGACTCTCGCTTGATCAGTGGACAGCACAGGATGGAACCAAGAGAAGCAAACATGTAGTGATCGTAGAGAACCTGCAGATGCTCCCAAAGAGTGAATCTGCCGAAGGTGGCAATTATGGCAACCAAGGGCAGTCCAACCAGCAGTACGGCAACCAAGGGCAGTCCAGCCAACAGTATGGCAACCAGAATCAGTCCAATCAGCAGTACGACAATCAGTCCGCACCTGCTCCACAGCAGCAGCGTACAGAGCAACCACCAGCAACACCAGAGATCCCGACTATAGATATCAGTGAAGACGAAATACCATTTTAGGAGTAAATTATGGCAGAAAGAAGAAAATTTAAAAAGAGATATTGTAAATATTGTGAAGCAAAAGTTGATTATATCGACTACAAAGACCTTGCACTATTCAAATTTAGTCTAAGCGAAAGATTTAAAATCATGCCTAGAAGATTGACAGGAAACTGTAAAAAACACCAAGAGATGGTAACAGTAGCGATCAAAAGAGCTCGCCAGACTGCACTCATCCCATATATCGTTGACAGAAAGAATGTAGTTGAAAATCCATTTGAAATGATCAAATAGAGCAGAACGACCCTCAAGGCAGTGATCGATTTTCGATCCTGCCTACCCCCTTTTCTTAAATACCAAAAAATCCTTATCCGCATCATCACTATAGAGCATCACTTTATCATTGACTATTAGTTCCATATTGGGAAGCAGTTGACTCAATAGTGCAACTGTATGATAATGCTGCTCTATTGTCTCTTTGGACTTGCTATAGCTATCTTCTGCTATCTTTTCAAAGAGGGTAAATTCAGATCGGTATATATCATCATCAAACTCACCATCTATCGCAACAAAACGATCCTCATCGTCTACTATGAAAGAGCCAACTGCAATCTCTTCAAACCCATAGAGTGTGTTAATGTCACAGAGAAAATACCCACCGGGGTTAACCCGATCTTCCAGACACCGCAGGAGTAGATGGAGATGCTCTTTATCGAGGTAATTCAACATATCAAAAACTGCCGTCACAACATCAAAAGAGCCATCAAGTTCACATAGATCTATACATCGAGCCTCGATACCCTGCTCTATACTCTGCTTGACCATCAGAGGACTCAGATCGATACCTAGCACTCTATCGGGTCCAAATATATGTTTGATTTGATACAGAAAATCCCCACTGCCACACCCCACATCCAAGATAGAGTCAAAATCGATACCATTTAGAGAGAGTAGATAGTGTGCATAGAGTGCAGGGGATGCCTCTTTAACCCCTAGCAGATCTTCTACCTTGGCATATAGGTCGAGTGCATCACTAGAAGAGGATGAGTTAGACACGGCTCTGTACGACTGCATTGATCTTCCCGTAGAGTGAGAGTATCTCTCTCTTGTTGGCATAGTAGCTGTTTTTGTTGGCTATGAGATGTGCAGAAGAGCTCATGATATCCTCTGCTACCTTCAACCCATTTTCACGCATAGTATCACCAGTCTCTACTATATCTACGATCGCATCAGCCAATCCTACCAATGGTGCAAGCTCGATAGAACCATAGAGCTTGATCACCTCAACACCCACTGCTTTTTGGGCAAAATAGTTTTTGGTTATATTGACCATCTTTGTGGCTACTTTGATATCTGGTTTGTTCCAGTCTAGCTCATCGTCGTTCTTGATACCGATCGCCACTTTGCATTTGCCCAGATTCATATCGAGCAGGTTGATGATATCTAGCTCTTTTTCTGTGATCACATCCAACCCAACCACACCGATATCTGCTGCTCCATGCTCTACATAGGTCGGAACATCCTGGTTTCTGACATTGAGAAATCGAAACTCTCCGATATCAAGTATCAACTTTCTACTCTCAAACTTGAACTCTCCGCCAAATATCTCAGCGAAGATCTCCAGTGTCTCTTCTGCTATTCTGCCTTTGGGTAGTGCTATAGTCAACATATATAATATCCTTTATCTTTATCACTTTTACTCTTTTTTAGAGCCTGTTGCATCCCTAGAAAAACCAGAGTATCATCAAATATAGACTCCTCGATGAGAGAAGAGAGATGCTCTCCATCTCCTCCTGTAAAGTAGATCATTTTATCTTTTTGATGCTTCTCAATGATGCTTTTTATGGACGCGATTATACCATAGCTTATCCCATCTTTTGTTGTGAGGGGGAGGCTATCGGTAGAAACTTCATAGTTGAGTTCATGCTTTAGCACTGGCGAGATAGTGCCATAACTCTCCAGCATAGCACGATACCCTGGCAATATAAACCCCCCCTGATAGACTCTTCCCTCCATCACATCAACCGTGATCGCCGACCCTGCATCCACAAATACTCCATCTATATGGCTCAAACATAAAGCCCTCCTATCCACTCCCATAGTATCATAAGCCCCATCAAGAGTGATGAGAGAGGAGATATTTTTCCATTTTGTCCGGTTGGTGATCTTCTCTTCTGCGGATCTATTGACGGAGATATAGTTGATAGATTTTTGTGCATATCTCTCTATCGCATTGTTATGGGTCAAGTGTGTAACTTCTCTGCCATCATAGAGATGAGTGTGGGTATTGCCTATATCTGCTAGGAGCATTTGGACACCTCTCTATCTAAATCATTGATGATAGAGTAAGCTATACTTTTGATATTTGGATTGATCTTATTTATAGCTACTATCTCGAAAGAGTTGTCTGTCAATGATATACGAAAAATAGCTTTGCCAATCCTACCTATACCGTTGAGTAATATTTTAGTTTTCATATGTGGATTATATTGAGATATTATTTATAACTCTTTAAAATAGAGGGGAGGTATTATAAATTTTCACCACATCTCCACAATCAACGAGAATAGGGATACTCTCTTAAGGCTTCCTGCTATCATGTTTTGAGAGGTTCCGTTTTTCATCTCTATTTCGATATAATATCTCTCTTGGAGAGTTAGTTGGTTATATGCCATTTTTTACCCTTTAAGCTTTGTTGTGATTGCTGAAGTGTATCTAACTTTCCTTGCTAAATACCTATGCAATTTACTTATGGGTTATTCGGTTATGATGTGAATCCAAGCAAGAAAATAATACCAAAAATAGATTAATAGACTTACTGTTTAGTACTTTTAGGATAAAATAATTTAGATGATGATATAGAGAGACAGATGAAAACAAAAATAGTATTTTTAACAATAGTCTTTTTTTATCTCTATGCAAATGCAGAGGATATATTGCTATCACATAGAGGTGGAGTCTACTATACACCTGTGACTCTAAACGATACGATAGAGCTAGAGTTTGTGATAGACTCAGGTGCATCACTAGTCTATATACCAGATCATGTATTTGAACAGCTCAAAGCAGATAACTCTATAGAAAACTCTGATATTTTAGGCAAAGGTCAAAGCAGGATCGCCAATGGCGATATAGTCGATATCATTATCATTAATATCAAAAAACTCACAATAGGTCAAACAGAAATCACCAATATCAAGGCAGGTGTAGGGATCAATGGATCATTAGTTTTATTGGGGCAGAGTGCATTGAAGAGGCTTGAGCCTTGGAGTCTTGATACAAAAAAGAGTATATTGAAGATCACATCAAAGAGTATAAGCAAAAAACGATATGTATCCTCATCACAAAAGATAGGCAGAACTGAAGCTCTGGATTTTATCCAGCACTACCTCTCTATACAAAATAGCAGAAGTCTTGATGCTCTCATGTCACTCTATGCACCAAAGGTTGATTTTCTAGGCAGAGGAGTTGTCTCTAGTAAATTTATCGCTACTCAAAAGGAGAGATATTTTAGAGAGTGGCCCAAGATACAATTTGATATGATCAAACTCATAGAGACCAAAGAGCCCTCCTCCCATCCTGATCAACAAATGGTAAAGTATAGCACAACCTATGATCTATATAATGATTTTGAGCATAGAGGAAGAAGTGGACAGATGCAACATACACTTATACTGAAGAAAGAGAACGGCTCTATCAAGATAGTCTCCGAAAAAGTGGAATCACTCAGCCAAAACAGTTACTGATATATTCTTCTAAGTAGGTAGAGGGGTCTGGTGATTTAATGGCTCCCACGGTCTCCGTGGTAGCCCTAACAGTATACAGTAATTCGTAGGGGTATCCCCAATGCCAATGAAATAAGCTTGATTTTTGATTGATAAAATCATAACCATTTATGTTGACCAAAATCCAATTAATCATTTGGCAGTGCCAAACCTACAAAATACCATTCACGGCAGGGTGTAGATTTGAATGTGGAAGAAAAAATGGGCAACACGGCTGTAGGGGCAGACCTATGTGTCTGCCCTTGATATGGTGATTTAAAATGGTTTTGTTTTTAACATGTGGGTAGACACACAGGTCTACCCCTACGGGTTGCTGATGAAAATAAATGGGTGTAATTTTGATGTTTTTGAGTAGATTAGCTACCCTTTGAGGGGTAGCTAAGGGAGTTCTTTCACAGTCTCTGGGGCTTATGAACAAGAAAACCCGAATTATTGCTAAGTCTCTTTTTTATCGGGTGAATACAGAAGGGGATTCTGTATCACTCGTGTTACTCTTGGTATTAGTAACGCATTCTTAGTGTGATAGGGTCTGATACGACTGCTACCATTCCATTCTCATCTATATACTTGACCAAGAAGGTGGTATCTTCGCCATTCGCAGCCTTTTCAGCATCATCTGGTGCGACATATCCATAATGTAGATACCCATCACCACTTGAAGCACCAATCCCTTGGAAACGACCAAATCTTCTATCTATAGCATAAGGGATAACACAATCTTTAGTTACGGTACTTGTATCTGTGCTACAAGTTCTGGCATCTAGTACAGGCTGACCATTTTTGATCAACTGTATATCAAATGTTTCAGTCTGATCAGCAGCATAGACATAGTATGGATCTTTTGCATTGACTAGTTGATAGCCTGTATCACCGCCACCTGTGATCTGGATCTCTACATTTGCAGATACCGTACCTACACCGTCAAAGTAACTCATCGTTACAGAAGTACTTGTCAATCCTGTCAAATGAAGTGGTGCTTCATAGTTAAATATCGCTTTACCTGCATTATCAGTAGTGGTAGAACCTGGTGTTACCATACCATATCCATTGGCAACTGGTGTGATATTTACTGTTTCACCTGGTACACCTTGATTGTTTTCATCTATAAGATTGGCACTGATCACTGCCGTCTGAACACCTTGATTTATAACAATTGGTGTAGTTACATTGATAAATCTATAACCTGTTCTCTCAAAGATTATATCGATTTTTTGTGTAATGGTTTGTCCAAACTCTGTACATGACATGACTACTGAAGTGCTACCAAGTCCTGTCAAATCAGCAGGTGCAGTATAATTGAAGCTTGCTTTACCCGAACCATCAGTGAAAGTTGTAAGTGAAGTGATACTACCATATTTAGGATCCATAGGAGTCATACTGACTAATTTACCTGGTAAAAGAACATTGTCTTTATCCATCAGATAAGCACTGATCTCTGAACTCTGCCCTGCTCCAGTTACATTGATAGGAGTAGTTGCATTTACAAACTTATACCCAAATTCACTCGATCCCTCTACAACATTGATCGTCAAGTATGCTATTGTTGTCAGTATCTCTATATCCTCCTCTGTATCTCCCTCTTCCGGCTCTTTTATTGATTCATGTATCAACTCCAAGGATTGGACACCATTGGTCAAAGGGTCAGCAGCAGTATAGTTAAAGATTGCATAACCAGCTTCATTACTAATAGCTGTTGCACTATCTACAAATCCAAAATTTGCAGGGAGATATCCTATATTTACACTCTCTCCTGAGATAGGATAACCATCTTTCAATACTTGTACTTGGAACTCCTTCTGTTCACCAGCATAACCTATATCAAAAGGTGTTGTTACATTGGTTAACATATATGGACTTGCAGGCGGTGGTGGCGGCAAGGGGTCTGTCTTGGTATTACTGCCACACCCCATCATAATAAAGCCAATGAGCAGTGTTATGATGGATGCCAAAGCTATTTTTTTCATTTTAAACCCTTTCTTTATCTAGTAGAGATAGTTGACACCAAGTAATAGTGCACCGAGATGATCCATAGTAGGAGCTTCATAAGAGAGGTTATACCGATATGTGAGATCTATATCAACCTTGTCACTGACCGACATTACCATGCCCGCTTGACCACCATAAACAAAGTCATCCTCATCTACCAGTGTAGACTCATAGCGCATATATCCAAAGTTGATTCCGATAAATGGCTTGATAGTTACAGCGGCAGCATCTTGACTTAAGACATAGTAGTCGATGCTGATCAACCCCATCTGATAAGTCTGATCATCATCATCGTTACTATAATAATCAAAAAGAATCATCGTCCTATATTTTTCATTTTGTGCACCAAAGCGAAGGCCACCTATGGGACCTTTGCCCTTGTACATAGGATCAAAACTTAATGGATCTTCAAGATCCATATATCTACCACCCTGAAGTTGTGCTCCACCACCTTCAATACCAATAAATTTCTTTCCTTCTGAATATCCTTCTGCCTGAAGAGAACTACTCAATGCAATAATTGTAGCAGCTAATGCAATTTTCTTAATCATAATATACTCCTTAACCTATTTTGATATTATTTAGTACAATCATAGCGATAAACACATAATGTCACTCTTAAAATTATATTCAAATTCATATTATTTGATTTCAATGATATAAATTTTATACACTTAGGCTATAAATTTACGACTCTTAATAAACTTCTTAGTTAATAAATAGTATCGTACTATATTAAGAAATATTTTATAATATAAGGAGATTATATGTTATACACTATCTCAAGAGAACAAGTAGCTGAGATTTATGTCGCTACTTTTAATAGAGCACCCGATTTAGCTGGGCTGGTCTACTGGTCAGATCATGCCGGCTTTGATACGATCGAACAGATTGCAGGGTGTTTCTTTGAGCAGCCAGAGACACTCTCCATGTATCCAGAGACTATGAATAATGCAGAATTTGTCAATGAGATATACAATAATGCCTTCAACCGAGATGCCAGCTCTACAGATTTGGCCTACTGGGTTGATGCACTCAATAGCGGTACTACATGCAGAGCAGATATGATTATCAGTATTGTCAATGGAGCACAAGGTGCAGATCAGAAAGTACTTGATAATAAAACAGAGGTAGGTCTATATTTTGCACAAAATGGCTCCCTGTTGACCTTGGCTCAAGCTTATGAGGTGATGGAAAATGTGACAAGTGAAGGCTCCTCTGTTTCAGTGGCAACGGCTGAGGTCGACTATTGGGTTGCTATCGCACCTGTACCACCTACCCCTATACCTCCGAGTTCAAGTATCTTCCTGACGACAAAGATTGACAGTATAGAGGGTTTAGATATCAATAGTATGATCAATGGGGTTGTAGATACTGCAAATCATAGCAACACAACACTAAACGCTGGGGATATCATCGATGGTGGCGGAGGCAATGATGTACTGTTCGTCGAAGTCCTGCCCGGGCGAAGTACAAATGTATATATAGCCAATATGTCAAATGTCGAGAGTTTGGTTATAGATAGTGAAGCAGATAATGCAAGCTTTGATCTAACTGGTACCACAGGGATTGATACAATCACTATCCATAGTAAAGAAGCAGAGTCAGAGTTCACACTCAAAAGCTCAAATGCTGGTACAGCTCGGTTGATCGATGGATCAGGATTTGATGGACAATTGACGATAACAGGCGGTGTTGTCAATACTGATGGCAGTACTATCCTAGGAGGTATTGGAGTTGATACAATAAATCTTATAGCTGCTCCGAGCAGTAGCACTAATGTGGTCATTGGCGATGTAGGTGCAGATAAGATCGTAGCAAGTCCTGGTATAGATACTTTCAGATATGCAGATAAGGGAGATACCGGTATTACAGTGGGCACTGCGGATGTCATCAGCTCTTTCGAGACAGGTGCAGATAAGATAAGTTTTGATGGCATGGGTATGGGAAATGATACAAATTTCGCTAAGGGACCAGAAACAATCTCCAGTTTTGAAGCTGCCAAAATTGCTGCAAATGCATCATTTGTAGATGTTGATCCTACTACTGGTGATATTACTCTTAATGGTGTTGTCTACTCTTATCAATATGATGGCGGGAAAACAGGATATCTTTTTGTGGATAACAATGCGGATGGAGTAGCTGATGAGGCTATTATTTTGCTCGGTATAGGTGCAGATGGATTCAATAGCGGGGATATCGCATAAAATAGTCTAAAGATTCAGTTAGCTATAATAGGGTATAGGGTACCTAGACAACCCTATATCCAATAGTTAGGAGGATATCATGATTACGATTATACCGGATTTGCCAGACAATGTTTTGGGGTTTGAAGGAAGTGGGACTATTACTGGCGAAGATTATGAGACAGTTTTGATCCCGGCAGTAGAGGCAAAGTTGGAAGAGTTTCCTAAGATCCGACTACTCTATCATCTCGGCTCTGATTTTACAGGGTATGATTTGGAAGCTGTATGGGATGATGCAAAAGTTGGAATGTCACACTTGACATCCTGGGAGAAGATAGCAGTCGTTACAGATACCAAATGGGTTCGTTCAGGTGTCAAGATCTTTGGATTTGGCATACCTGGAGAAGTTCGTGCCTTTGAAGATAGTGAATTTTCAGATGCCAAGGAGTGGATATCTCAATAGAGAGAAGATCCTGAGAGTTGGGGAGGTTTTTCACACCTCTCTATCACCTCTCCTCTATCTTCCCCTCATACCACTTTCGCATCCAGTGATCTATCGGATAGATCATCCTATAGATCACTGGAACTACAAGCAGTGTCAAAACCATAGAGCTTAGAAGCCCTCCGATGATCGAGATAGCCATAGGTGCATTGGTTTCACTGCCTAACCCTGTACCAAAGGCGAGTGGTAACATAGCAAATATCATAGCAACAGTAGTCATCAAAATAGGTCTGAGCCTCTTCTCTCCCGCTTCGATCAGGGCTTCATCAGCACTTTTGCCTCTATCCATAGCTCCATTGGCGAAGTCTACTAGCAGAACGGCATTTTTCCCCACCATGCCCATCAAGAGCATAAATCCGATCATCACAAATAGACTAAACTGCAATCCACTCAGATAGAGTGCCAGCATCACACCGATGATACTCAGAGGCAGTGCCACCATGATGATAATAGGCTGGATAAGAGACTCGTACAAAATAGCCAATATGATAAACATCAAAATCACAGAGAGTCCCAATGCAGCACCAAAGGCTTTGCCTGTCTTCTCCATCTCCTCTGCAAAACCTGTAAATCTATAATCCACACCAGCAGGAAGTAGTTCATCGATACCCTCTCGTGTATACGCTACAGATCCACCCAGATCAAGCCCAAAGAGATCGGCAAAAACAGTTACTTGCCTCTCTCTATCGAAGTGATTTATGGTCGCCAATGCTCGGCTATGCGAAAACTTGACTAAACCATCGAGATAGACCAGTTTGCCATCTCCTGCTCTGAGCTGTACCTTTTTGATATCATCGATAGAGACTCTATCTCTATCGGGGAATCTCAGCGTGATACTGTACTGCTTACCCTTCTCTTCAAAATAGGATATCTCCAGATCACTAGAAAATGCTGTTGAGATGGCACTTGCTATCTGTGATGCTGAGATACCAAGTCTATTGGCACTACTTCTCAATATAGTGATATCTATCTGAGGTTTACCATCATCTAGGTTGGTATCGATATCCACAAAACCTTTTTTCTTTTCTAGATAACCGGTCAAGTTTTTGGTCGCAACTTTCAGATCTTCAAATGAGTCAGATTTTAGAACGATTTGATATGGCACCGATACCCCCGCCCCCTTGATATTTGGTATAGCAGCAGCAGTGATGAATAGATCTCTCTTGAATGGCTCCAGCTCACCTCTGAAGTTTTGAACAATCTGCTCTTGGTTGATCTCTCTATCTCCTCTATCAGTTAGTTTGACATAGATCATAGATTTATGCTTCTCATGAGCAGTGTTGTAGCCTACGCTCAGAGTAGTATATAGGACATTTCTGTTTTTTTGCACCATCTCCTCGACAGCTTTTGATTTTTTGATCATCTCCTGCAGGGAGAGAGAGGCATCGGCTTTGATATGTATCTCAAACTCTGCTTTGTCCTCTTTGGGTATAAAGTCCATACCTATCTTCGGAAATAGACTCAGTGAGGCAAAAAAGGTGACAAAGACCAGTATCAAAGTAGTGATTTTAAATCGTAATACAAATTTCAGAGTCATATCATAAATCTTTTCCAAACCTCGAAATAGTGGCTCAGTTAAACTGTAAAATCTGCTCTCTCCCTTATGCAGAACTCTTGCACTCAAGCTTGGTATAAAACTCAATGCTATAGTATATGAGATAATAACGGCAAATCCAACTGTCATAGCAAAACTCTCAAAAAATTTACCGACGATACCACTCATAAAAGAGACAGGAATAAAGACTGCCAAGAGCATCGCGGAGATAGCCAGTATCGCAAATGCCATCTCTCTAGTTCCCTCTACGGCTGCTTCAAATTTGCCCATACCCTCTTCCATCTTTTTGTAGATATTTTCGATCACCACTATAGCATCATCGATGATGATCCCTATAGAGAGAGTGAGTCCTATCAGCGTCATCTTATTAAGCTCAAAACCCATATAGTCCATCAGGGCAAATGTACCAAAGATTGAGACTGGAATAGAGAGGGCGGAGACCAGAGTGATAGTCATATTCCGCAAAAAGAGAAAGATAATAATCACCGCTAAAAATGAGCCATATATAAGGTCAAATTTTACCTGTTCTAGCGAGCTGATGATGAATGGTGATGTATCATTTAGAACCTTTACATCATATCTATCTCCCGCTAGCTTCTTTAGCTCTGGTACGGCATCTTTTACTCTCTGGACTATATCGATAGTATTGGTTCCTGAGATCTTTTGTACTTCGAGCATGACCCCCTCTACTCCATCATAAGAGGCATAGCTTTTGGCATCACTCAGGCTATCTTCTACTGTAGCTATATCCTTGAGCTTGATATTGTCTTTGATGATGATGTTCTCAAGCTCACTTAGAGAGAGGGCATCAGCTTTTGTCTTGAGGGTAAACTCTTTGGTGGTAGAGATCAGTTTGCCGCCTCCGATTTTGACATTTTCACGGGCTACTATTTGATTGAGCTGTGTGACGGTGATGCCAAATTTATTGAGCAAGTTCGGATCGGGATAGATTTTGATCTCTCTATCTTTGTATCCTATGATCTTGATAGCACCCACACCATTGATCTTTTGTAGTTTTGGCTTCACCTTCTCATCGGCAAATATCATGAGGTTTTTGACACTATCGTTTTTGGCAGTCAGAAAGATATTGATGACAGAAGCCCCACCGATATCGAGCTTGCTAACCAATGGTGTCTTGGCATCGCGAGGCAAAATAACAGCTGCAACTTTATCTCGTACATCATTGGTCGCTTCGTTGATATCCCTCTCTAGGAAGAACTGCACCATAATAACGCTGACACCTTCACTGCTAGTAGAGATGATCTTGTCCACTCCACCGATACGGGAGATCGCCTCTTCTATCTTGTCGGTCACTTGTGACTCAATCGTACTCGCTTCTGCACCTGGGTAGATGGTCTGCACAGTCACCATAGGTAAGTCTATATTTGGGAAGAGGGCGGAGGGCATTGATTTGAAACTCATCTGACCAAATATCACCAGTATCATTACATACATCAGTGTCGTTATGGGTCTGTTGATCGCTAATCTATACATAGTAACCTACTTATCGAGAGGTCTATCTGTATCAGGGATCACTATATGCCCAGAGCCAAACAATCCAACGATAAAACCTTTAGCTTCCACTTCCGCTTTTATCTTTCTGTTGGAACTATCTGCGTATGGGTATATCTTGGATATCTCTCCTTCATACTTTGTCTCATCACCGTCTACTTGATATCTAAAGGTCTGTCCCACTTTGAGCAGCTTCCAATACTTCTGATCGACCTCCAGTACCAGCTTCACCTTGCCAATATCATGCACTCTGAATACTGTACGGATCATAGCACCGCTGACGGCATCTCCTACCTCTATCTCTTTGCTGTAGATCACACCATCAAAGGGAGCATAGAGTATAGTTTTGTCGAGCAGTGCCTGCTGATAAGCTCTATTTGCCTCCATCAAGGCGATTTTGGTTTTTGCACTCTCATACGCTAGGATCACTTGATCATGCTGCGTCTCGGAGATCAGTTTTTTGACTTTGCTCTCCCTATCATACGCTCGCTTGGCAAACTTCAATGCAACCTTGGTACTGTTGAGATTTGCTTCGGCAACCGCAAGAGCACTCCTGAGATCACTGTTTTCAAGTTCTGCTAACTTCTCTCCCTTTTTGATAGGATCAGCCACCTCAACTTCAACACTCTGAACGATACCAGTCATAGTAAATGCAAGGTTGGCACTTCTATCTGATTGTATAGTGAAAGTTGTATAGATATTTTCTGCATAAAGTGTACTTGCCATACAGACAAGTAGAGCTGCTCTCAAGCTTCTTGGGATGATTTTTGTCTCAAATAGTCTCATCGTATATAATCCTTTGGGTTTTTACCTGCATAAAAATAGTAGATAGACTTGGCTATCTCATAGTCATATTGTGTCGCTCTGTAGAGTGCTTCTGACATCGTCTGCTTTTTGAGAGCATCAAGATAGGAGATGTTATCCACTATCCCTGTCTCGAACTTCTTGACGATAGATGCATAGGTACTTCGTGCAGCACGCAGTCCACTTTTGGCACTTTTGAGCTTGGCACGGATGGTTTTGAGACGACTGCCTGCAACTTTGAAATTCATCCTCTGCTCAAGCTCACTATGGCGACTCTGGGCATCTAGTGACATCTTCTGATACTGTACCGCTTCACGCTCTTTACGCATCCGACCATTGTCAAAGATACGCATATTTGCAGAGACTGTAAGCCTATTTTGTTCATCGATCAAAAAACCATCACCACCAAATCCGGGTATAGTATCTACTCTGTTGTAGTCAGATTTGACATAAGTATTCTCCACTCTTATCTGAGGAAGATAGCCCGAATCGATAGCATTGCCCTGCTCACTTAGTGCTGCTGCATTGCTATTGAGTATTTTTGTTTTTTCATAAGCTTCAAACTGCACACCTCTAGGTTCAGTCAAGCGACTCTCTTTTAGTTTTTTTGTCTCAATACCACTGTTGAGCCACAACTTCTCCTCACTAGTGAGTATAGCAAGCTTGGTATTCTCTATCAGAAAATTATTATCATCAAATACAGCTTGCAGTTTATCTACCTCCTCTTGTGTCGCCATCCCTACCATCTCAAACCGTTTGATACGGTCGATCTGTGCCTTCAACTCTCTAGATGATACTTGAAGTGAATAGAGGTTTGATCTGAATGTTTTGATAGAGTAGTAGTTGTTGATGATATCGAGTATCAGACTCTTTTCAAAAGCCTGCTTCTCAAAGATGGAAGCTTGATGTTGGAACACTTTTGCTTTGACCAAAGCACTTTTTCGTCCACCATCATATAGATCCATACCCAATGAGAGATATCCCGTCATAGTCTCTCCGGGCATCACAACACTGTTTGGATTGTTGTTGTTGTAACTCACTCCTATATCTAGTGTCGGCCAATAGGCACTCTTTTGTGCATCTATCTCCTTCTGTTTTGCACTGGTTTTCAACACAGTTGACTTTATCAAATCATTGTGTCCATTGGCATGATCAATAAAATCCCTCAACCCATAACTCTTTGAAAAAACAAAGAGTGGCATGATCAAAAATATTATGATTTTCACTACTCTACTCCTCTACTTCTATCAATTCAAACAGAGTATCAAGAAATTCCCTGATCTCTTTTTTGGCATCGATAGCAGAAACTTTACTGTCAACTACAACACCTTTCTCAAAAATAAGTATCATATTGATCAGCTTGACTGCCTCTACTCTGATCTCCCCCTGAGTCACAGCCTCTTCGATAATTTGATCCAAAATAGAGGAAAATCGAATCTTGCATGCAGCACTGAATGCTACCATCTCCTCTGTACCATTGGTCAATGCAATTGCCAGAAACTCTCTATACAAATTTAACTGCTTGGCATTTTCATCATTAAAAAGCAGAGACAGAAAGAGATAAACTCTCTCCTTGGTCGTCTGATTTTCACTGATAACATCAAAGAGTTTGACCTCATACTCCATCATATAGGTTGTGATAATTTCAAAAACAATATCCTCTTTGTTCTCAAAATATTCATAGATCGTACCCTTTCCTACACCAGCAGTTTTGGCTATCTGAGAAATAGTCAGATCACTGATACCATGCTCGAGAAGCAGCTCACTACAGGAGAGTGCTATGGCTCTCCTCTTCTCCTCTTTATTCACTATGATCGCCATAAAATTCCTTTTGACTGACTGTCGGTCAATGAAAGTATAGCATACTATAAATATTAATTTATAGTAAAATGTGCTAAAATTGATAAAATTTATTATAAATGGACAAAAAGTGATGAAATTCAAAAAATTGATATATTTAGCAATAACCTTAGTGCTACTCTATTATATCTTTATTGTAAATATATGGATAACCCTTTCAGTAATAGCTTCTCTGTTTGTAGCATTTAAACTATATAAAGTTTATGCTAGAAAGAGATTAAATAAGTTATCAAGTTCTAAAGAGCTCTTTAGAGAGAGTGAGTTGGGACTTTTTATTGCACTTGTTGCAAAAGTTGCAAAAGCAGATGGGAGAGTCAGTGAATTAGAAGCACAACTTATCGCTATTATGTTTGATGATATCTCTGGAGTATTTATAGAGAGAGACAAAACAAGGAGTATTCTAAAAGAGATCTTCAATGAAGAGAAAGAGAGAGATGATGATACCAAAGAGGTCGCACAATCTTTAAATATACTACTAGGGCGTAGCAGGATAAAGCGTAGACAATATGTAGAATTTTTAATCCAACTTGCATTTGTAGATAGTGGGGTCTGCTCTGATGAAGATAGGGTTTTGCGTGAAATTGTGCATGAGTTAAATATTGCTCCTGATGAGTATGATGCTATGCTAAGCAAGTTTGAAAATATGATGAAAAACAGGCAGCAGACGATGAGTCTAGGAGAGGCTTATAGGATTTTAGGTGCCAATGAAAGTGATGATATGGATACTATTAAAAAAACCTATAGAAGCCTTGTTCGAAAATACCATCCCGATATCATAAAATCACAAGATAGAGATGAGTCTTATATGGAAGAGGCAACTGCCAAAACACAGGAGATAAACCAAGCTTATCAGATTATCAAAAATATGAAAAAATAGTATCAAGAGAGCAGATGCAACAAAGATCGTTTCTCAAAATAAACTTTGAAACGATGAAGCCCTAAACTAAATTTGATAAAATACAATTTAAAAACAAAAAGGTTTAATTATAATGAGAGAGAGTAAAGATTTTTTACGCACCATAGTTGAAGAGGATCTGAAATCAGGCAAGTACAGAGAGGTTGTCACCAGATTTCCACCAGAGCCTAATGGGTTCCCGCACATTGGACACGCTAAATCTATCTGTATCAATTTTGGTATCGCAGATGACTATCATGGTCACTGTAACCTTAGAATGGATGATACCGACCCCACTAAAGAGGATACTGTGTATGTTGAGGCTCTCAAAGATGCTGTAGAGTGGCTTGGATTTGACTGGGGCAAAAGTGTACGCTTTACTTCTGATTATTTCCCTAAACTATACGATTATGCAGTTACACTCATCAAAATGGGCAAGGCGTATGTAGATAGCCTGAGTGAAGAGGAGATACGCGAATATCGTGGAACTGTTACACAGGCAGGGAGACGCAGCAGATATGCCAATCGCACGATCGAAGAGAATCTAAATCTTTTTGAGAGAATGAAAAATGGTGAGTTTAAAGATGGTGAACATATACTGAGGGCACGGATAGATATGAGTGCTGCCAATATGAAAATGAGAGATCCACTTCTCTATCGTATCAGACATGCTCATCACTTTAGAGCAAAAGATGAGTGGTATATCTACCCAATGTATGATTTTGCTCACTGTCTCTCTGACTATATTGAAGGGATTACTCACTCTATCTGTACACTAGAGTTTGAAAACAACCGTGATATTTATGATTGGGTACTTGATACTCTTGGGTTAACATCGTCACGACCTTACCAGCATGAGTTTGCACGACTGGGTATCAACTATACAGTTATGAGTAAAAGAAAGCTTTTAGAGCTGGTTGAAGGCGGACAGGTTAGTGGATGGGATGACCCTCGTATGCCAACAATTGCCGGATATAAAAGAAGAGGCTATACGCCGGAATCTATCTTGAATTTTTGTGATCAGATAGGTATAGCAAAAGCAAATTCAACAGTTGATGTTGCACAGCTTGAGTTCTGTATCAGAGATGATCTCAACAGAAAGGTTCCGCGTGCTATGTGTGTGCTGGATCCACTCAAAGTAATGATCGAAAACTATGAGGGTTCAGAAGAGATCGATGCTCCTTACTACCCGCATGATGTACCCAAAGAGGGTTCACGAAAGCTGCCTTTCTCTAGGGAGATCTATATTGAACGAGATGATTTTATGGAGAACCCTCCAAAGGGTTACTACCGTCTTTCACCCCAGCAACCTGTGCGCCTCAGACATGCTTATATCATCTCGTGCAAGGAGGTGGTCAAAGATACCAATGGCAATATCATAGAGATAAAAGCCCAGTATCATCCTGAGTCTAAAAGTGGTTCAGACAGTAGTGGTATCAAAGTAAAAAGTGCTATTCAGTGGGTAAGTGCCGCAGAGGCAAAAAGAGTTGAGATAAGGCTTTATGATAGACTCTTCAAAGATGAAGCCCCTGAAGGCTTAGAAGATATAAACCTTGACTCTTTGAGGGTTATCCAAGATGCTCTTATTGAACCTGCTGTGATAACCCAGAAACCTGATGAGAGATTTCAGTTTGAGAGACAAGGGTATTTTTATGCTGATCCTATACTCTACACGGATGAGAAACCTGTGTTCAATAAAATCGTAGGCCTCAAAGACTCTTGGGCCAAAAAATCCAAATCAGACGAAAAGAGAAAAACCCAGCAGCCTGCATCTAAACCTCAAGCTAAAAAAGTGCAAGTAGATGGTGAAGTAGCACCTATGAGCCAAGCCCAGCAGGCTCTTTTCTCTAAGTATACTAGTGAACTTGGACTCAACAGTGAAGTAG
>JAYEOM010000033.1:0-4490 GCA_034722955.1 Campylobacterota bacterium | reverse complement strand
CAAAGATCGCCTGCCAGTTAATCCAAACCATCAAATAGCCGGCAAACAGTGGTGACAGAGCCGGCATAGTGGCAGCTGTGCCGATAATGATACTAAAACGAACAGAAAGTTCTTTGCGATCAAAATAGTTGACCAAAACTGTCCGTGTAACCGGTCCAAGAGCACCTAGTCCAATACCTTCAAGCGTACGACCTGCTATATACATAGGTAGATTAAGCGAAGTGATTGCGATCAGTGTACCAAGCAGAGTGATACTCAGGCTATAGTAGATCGTGGATCTGGATCCTTTTTTTTGTATGACAACACCCCAAACAAGTTGAGAAAATGCAAAAAAGAGAAGGTAGATCGAGACGGAGAGCTTTACACCGCTACTGCTGGTGTGAAGTGCTTCGACCAAGCTCGGGAGAGCAGGGAGAACCATCTTGAGGGAGATCCAGCTAAGGACTGCGAGAGCAAACATAAGCCAAAATATTCGCTTTTTCTCTGATTGGTTAGGTTTTACTGATTGTGCCGATTCACTTAATTTCATTTTATCACTCCTCTGCTACAACTACACAACTACAGGTCAGGCGTTGAATATACACTCAATCTTTGATTTGTAAGATTGTTAAGGGGAAGTAGTGTATATTCAACGCCTCGTATGTGATCCGTATGTGGTAATTATATCAAGCACTTAGCAACCTCTTGAGAGTATCTTGCATAGCACTCTTAAAAGCATCATCTTGAGATATCATTTTATAAAGTTCTAGTTCATTTCGTCTTTGTCTGTTCATAACATCATCAAAGATTTTTACATACGCTAAATCTCTAGTGTGAATATCTGGATTATCTACATACTTACTTTGATAGTCTGGATGCTCTTTCATCTTTTGAGCCATATTTATAAATCTAACTCTTTGTTCTTCTGGTGTAGCATCCCACCCCTGAAACCATCTATCGTTAAAGCTATTTATAATCACATCTAAGGGATCTTTCTCTTCATCGCCACCAAAAGCACCTCTAGGGTTTGGATTTTGTGGATCTAGTTCAGTTTCACTATCATCTAATTCTACTGTAGTATTTAATTTTACTCTTTCAAGTCCATAGGTTGATAGATCAACAGAGTTTAAAAGCTCATCTAGTAAATCTTGATTTTTATCTTGAATAATTAGTTTTGGTATTAAGAACTTTAAAAACCAAAATAGTTTTTCCCAGCTTACCATCTCATAAGGCATGATAGAAGCCATCTGTCCATATATCTTTACAAACTGTTTTGCTTTTATTTTATAATCTGCTTTATCTTCATCTTCTAGTTCTAACGAAGTATTAAATCTATGGGCAGCAACATCTATGATGGGGCTCAGCTCACTTGCTTCTGCCCCATCAAAATATTTATCACAAAAACTTTCAACTTCACTCCACTCATATACACCAATATCATCTAATGAATCTTTTAGTTCATGTAGCACATTTACATCTGTAGCACCACTTAGTGTAGTAGCTGTATAAAAAGGATCAAACGAAGTTTTAATATCTTCTACTTTGTTAAAAAAGTCTAACACAAATAGGTCTTCTGTTTTTTTACCAAGTTTAGGAGCTGACCTATTAAGTCTTGAAAGAGCTTGAACAGCAAGTACACCTTGTAGTTTTTTATCTACATACATTACAGCTAGTTTTGGCTGGTCAAATCCTGTCAAAAATTTATTGGCTACGACAAGTATCCTATACTCATCCTCATCAAATTTATCACTTATATTTTTGGAGGCAAAGCCATTTATATCATCTTCTGTATATTCAATACCTTTGACCTCTTTCTTCCCTGAAAATGCAATGATAGTTTTAAATGGATTGCCGAGTTCGTTTAGTTTTTTAGTTATAGCCTTATGATAAAGTATAGCAGTCTCTATATCTTGCGTAGCCACCATCGCTTTAGCCTTTGCTTTTAACTTTTTAGTATTGACTACTCTGTTTACAAAATGCTCTATTATAATATCGGTTTTAGTTGCTATTGTTTGTTCATCTCTCTCTACGAAGGCTCTTAATTTCTTCTGTGCCTTTGCCGTATCAAACAACGGATTTTCTTCTATGGACTTCTCTATCTCATAATAGCTCTTGTATGTAGTATAGTTTGATAATACATCCAAGATAAACCCCTCTTCTATAGCTTGTTTCATACTATAGAGATGAAATGGCTCAAAAGTTCCATCTTTCTGTTCAACTCCAAACTTTTCTAATGTATTTGGCTTTGGTGTTGCTGTAAAAGCTAAGTAAGAGGCATTGCCTTTCATCTTTCTAGTTTTCATGATTTCTAGTATTGCATCTTGTGCATCTAATGTATCATTTTCATCTTTTCCCATTGTACGATTCATATTGTCATGTGCTGAACCACTCTGAGAACTATGTGCTTCATCTATGATAATAGCAAATCGTTTATCGCTCAAATCTGCTATGCCATCAACTATAAATGGAAACTTTTGTATAGTTGTGATAATTATCTTTTTAGCACTCTCTAAACTTGTTTTTAATTCAGCTGATGAGTGGGCAGGAGCTACTATATTTTTCACTTCGCTAAATTCTCTTATGTTGTCCCTAAGCTGTTTATCTAAGAGTCTTCTATCAGTCACTACTATTACAGAATCAAAAAGTGGGGTATCTTCATCTTTATAATAAACTTCTATAAGTTGATAAGCTGCCCAAGTAAGTGAGTTAGATTTACCACTTCCTGCACTGTGCTGTATGAGATATGTCTCTCCTACACCTTTTTTGCTTGCATCATCTATTATCTTTCTTACTACATCTAGCTGATGGTATCTAGGAAAATACAGTGTTCTTTTAGATAATGTACTACCATCTTTTCCATCAAGTCTCACAAAGTGCTGTATAAGACCAGCTAGAGAATTTTTGGTAAATACCTCTTCCCATATATAGGCTGTTTTATGTCCATCAGGATTTACTGGATTTCCTTTACCGTGATTATCACCTTTGTTAAATGGCAAGAAAATCGTTTTAGCTCCATCCAGTTTTGTAGTCATATATGCTTCATCAGTATCAATAGCAAAGTGAACTATACATCTAGCAAAGTTTAAAAGTGGTTGTGTAGTGTCTCTATCTTCTCTATATTGTTTTTGTCCATGTACTCTGGCATTTTGCCCTGTCCATTGGTTTTTTAGCTCCATAGTTATGATGGGAAGACCATTTATGAAGATAACCATATCTATCTCTTGAAGAGGATTGATTTTTGAATATGTCACTTGTCTAGTTACACTAAACTCATTTGCTTCAAATCTCTCTTTGATAGCTTTACCGCTCGTTGCTACTGGAGCAACATACAACAAAGTAAAATGAGCATCATCTACAGCTAGACCTTTGCTAAGTAGTTTTAAAATCCCATATTTTTTTATCATCCTATCTAATCTTTGGATGATTTTCAGTTTATATTGTGGATCTCTTTTTAACTTTTCTAACTCTTGGGCTTGGGTGCTTTCCAAAAAGTGCCAAAATCGTTTTTCATCTATAGCATACTCTTTGTTAAAGTCACTATTGAGACCTACATAAAAATCTTTTTTTGGACCATAAGTAGGTGTTGGTTCACTTACTCCATCTTTTAACTCTTCTATAGTTGTACCTGTAAGTGCTTTTTCAATACTTTGTTCTAGTGCTAATTCATCTGTTTTTGATGCCATTATTTTAACCTCTTTATATCTTCTTCTAACTCTTTTAAACTCTGCTTTTGTTGTAGTTGTTTTTGGTTTTCTTTATATCTCAAATACTCTTGTTCACTTTTTTCTTTTGCATTTTCATGGCTTATTTTTCCTGCATGATTTAATAAATCTTTACCATTCATAGAGATAACCATATCAAGCCGTGAAGCCCAATCTTTCATATACATTGGTGTTTGTTGCATAGCCATAGTCTCAGCAAATGCCAAATACTGCTCCACTAAAAGACCCAATAGTTTTATCTCTTCTTCATTTAGATAGTTTTTAGCGATACTCACATCTTTTTTTGTGATATTTTTACCATCTTTGTCAAATGAACTCATCCCTAAAAGAGGTTTACTTATATCTACACGACTATGAACAAGTTCAGCTGCTGTTTGTGAAGATATAGCCCATAAAAGCTTATTTTGTACAAGTTTAAAAAATACCACTGTTTTTTCATCTTTTGCATCATAGTCTATACTTGTCATATAGATATCTTTGATTTTTTGGTAAAAGAACTTTTCAGATATTCGTATATCTCTAAGCCGTTGTTGAAGTTCATCAAAGTAGCTCATAGAGTTACCATCTTTAAATCTATCATCATTTAGAACAAAACCTTTAGTGATATACTCTTTTAGCCTATCTTTTGCCCATATTCTAAACTTTGTACCTGTGGATGATCGTACTCTAAAACCAATGGCTATAATCATATCAAGGTTATAAAAATTCACCTCTTTACTTTGAGTTTTTCCCTCAATAGCACCATGCTTAGTGGTTGTTCGGAATTTCCGAACAACCACTGTCTCATCT
>JAYEOM010000032.1:0-4494 GCA_034722955.1 Campylobacterota bacterium | reverse complement strand
CAATTCTACCCATCTGACTCGTCCTTTTACTTCTAGTTGAATAGTCTCAATCGTCGCATAGAACCACTTGACACCTAGGTAAATCCAACGAAAAATAAACCCAAGCTGAAACACCCCAAAGACCCCTGTAAAAACCTCCAAAAACAAGCTATAATGAGTATAAAGATCAAAAAGTATTAGTAGGTGGCAAAACAACTCCTGTACCTCTTCTATGGATGATTTTGTATTCATTTTTTGAGTTATTTGTAGCCTGTATTTGGTTGCTTAAGGTTTGTTTTAATTTTCGTTGGATTTACCTACTTTCTGGACTCTTTTGTATTATAAAATTTGCCCGTTAAGAGAAATAAGGTATAATCGCAATTATTTCTCTCTATAGAGAGTAGACTTTACCTATTAGGATTTTAATGTGGAACAGGAAATATTAGCCTATCTTGACAGTGATGGCAATATCATAGATACTCAGACAGCAGCAGAGCAGGAGACTCCAGAGACTATCATAGCATACGACAACAGCGATGAGGCACTTGAAGTCATTCGTCACTCAACAGCACACTTGATGGCACAGGCGATCAAGGAGCTACATCCTACTTCACAATTCTTTGTTGGTCCAGTTGTTGATGAGGGTTTCTACTATGACTTTAGGGTCGAGGAGAAGATAGGAGAAGAGGATCTCAAAAAGATTGAGAAGAAGATGAAGGAGCTCATCAAGAAGAAACAGAAGATTGAAAAGTACTCTATCAGCAGAGAAGAGGCGGTCGAAAAGTTTGCTCAAGATGATTTAAAACAGGCTGTTTTGAGCAGAATTTCAGATGATACGGTCTCTATCTATAAGCAGGGTGATTTTGAAGATCTCTGCCGTGGTCCCCATGTGCCGGCTCTGCGATATCTCCATAACTTCAAATTAACCCGTGTCGCAGGTGCTTATCTGGGTGGGGATGAAAATGCCGAGATGTTGACACGAATTTATGGTATTGCATTTGCAGATAAAGAGTCTATCAAAGAGCATATGAAGATGCTCGAAGAGGCAAAAAAACGCGATCATCGCAAACTAGGTGCTGAACTTGAACTCTTTATGTTTGATGAGGATTCTGGTGCAGGATTGCCATTTTGGATGCCAAAAGGTGCAAGGTTGCGTTCTAAGATTGAAGATATTCTCTTTAAGTCTCATAGAGTAAGAGGTTATGAACCAGTAAGAGCACCAGAGATCCTCAAGGCAGATATGTGGCGAACCTCAGGACACTATGCCTGTTATGGTGAAAATATGTACTTGACTGATATTGATGATCAAGAGTACGGTATCAAACCGATGAACTGTATCGGTCATATACAGATATTTAAACAGACGGGTAAAAGTTATCGAGACTTACCATTGAAATATTTTGAATATGGGGTTGTTCATAGACATGAGAAGTCAGGTGTACTTCATGGTCTCCTGAGAGTCCGTGAGTTCACTCAGGATGATGCACATATCTTCTGTACACCTGATCAGATCAAAGAGGTGGTTCTTGAGGTTGTCGAATTTGTTGATGCTGTGATGAAGAAGTTTGAGTTTGACTATACTATGGAGATATCTACCAAACCAGAAAAAGCTATAGGTGAAGATGATATATGGGAGTTGGCAACTGAGGGATTAAAAGATGCACTAACCCACGAAAATCTTCCGTTTGAGATAGATGAGGGTGGTGGAGCATTTTATGGACCAAAGATCGATGTCAAGATCACTGATGCACTAGGTAGAAAATGGCAATGCGGTACTATTCAGGTAGACTTCAATCTGCCGCAGAGATTTGATGTAGAGTATGTAGATGAAGATAATACCCGTAAACAGCCAGTTATGATACACCGTGCTATTCTTGGCTCATTTGAACGATTTATTGCGATCCTCACAGAGCACTATGCTGGTGAGTTCCCTTTCTTTATAGCACCGACACAAGTTATCTTCGTTCCTATCGCTGATGATCATGTCACTTATGCAAAAAGGCTTAAGAATCTACTCATTGAAGAGGGTATTGATAGTGAAATATATGATAAAAACGATAGTTTAAATAAACGCATTCGCCTTGCTGAAAAGCAGAGAGTCCCCTATGTAGTGGTACTTGGGGATAAAGAGGTCGAGAATGAAACAGTTGCTATCCGCGATAGAAGAGCTAAAGAGCAGTATAATCTAACACTAGATGAATTTATGGTAAAATTAATCCAACAATTAAAAGAAGGAAAGATTTGAGCAGACAACATAACAACAGGGGCGGGCGTTCAAAAAAAGATGATGTGATCATGAATGAGAGCATTAGAGCTACTGAGCTGAGAGTACTTGGTGATGATGGTGAGCAATTTGGTATTATTTCACGGGCAGATGCTATTCAGATAGCTGAAGACAAAGGTTTGGATCTAGTACTAGTCTCACCTGATGCCAAGCCGCCTGTTGCCAAAGTTATGGATTATGGCAAACACAAATACGAAATAGAGAAGAAGAAGAAAGAGGCTAAAAAGAATCAGAAAAAGATTGATGTCAAAGAGGTCAAATTCTCTTGCAAGATTGCAGATAATGATATCAACTACAAAGTAAAACATGCCAGAGAGTTCCTAGAGAAGGGAAAACATGTAAAGCTTAGAGTCTTCCTTAGAGGGCGTGAGATGGCAAATCCTGAGCTAGGAATCGATGTTCTCAAAAGAATTTGGCCTATGCTCGAAGATCTAGGTAATCTAGAAAAAGATGCCCACCAAGAGGGTCGTTATATCAACATGTATGTGACACCATCGAAAAAATAGATTTAGCCCCTTTTGCATCATTATAAAGCCAGAGATGATCTCTTCTCTCTGAACAGGGGGTAGAGCTAGAGTTTTTTATATGCCACAACTGCCATTTTCAATGCTAAAGGCATTTTCGTAACCGCAATTGAGACAGGTAAATGATACTATCTTAGGTCCGCAGCCTGCACTTCTCTGATCGCTTATTTCTATTGAATTTTGATGACAAGAGGGGCAAAATCCACGCTTTATAGCATCAAGGTGCTCTTTTTTCTCTTTGAGATAGTAGATATATCCCAACACAGATCCGATTAAAATAATAAACATAAAGAGTAAAAGATAAAGTGTATCTATGGTGCATCCTTTGTTATTAGGAGTTTGTGCAACTCCTTACATATATTTTTTGAGCTCTTTTTGACGCTCTTTGTAGTCTGGTAGATAGGTATTGACCAGTTCCCAGAAATCTTTTTGATGATGTTTATATCTGATGTGTGCCAATTCATGAACTACAATGTATTGTATCACAGTTAATGGCAGTTTTATCATAAAGTAGTTAAATGAGATTGCATTGGTGCTATTGCAGCTTCCCCATTGGCTTCGTGCCTTACGGAAGGTGATCTTGGTTGGGTAGAGCTGCATCTGTGATGCATAGTGGTGGGTGATTTCTGGTATGAGACTCTGGGCCTCTTGTTTATAAAATTTTTCTACAAGGGTAGTAAATATATCAGGATCGAATTCACTGTAGCAGAGAGAAAAACCCTCTCTCTCATCAAAGAGCAGAGAGCTACTCTTGATGTTACTATTTTCAAAATGAAGTGGATATAATTCGCCTAGATACAAGACTCTCTCACCCTCTTTGAACTCCAGAGGTCTTCCCTGTCTGTTTAGAAGTTTTTGTCTGGACTTTGTGATCCAAGCAGCTTTTTTGATCAGAATTTTTTCAATCTCCCTTTGCGAAACTTTTGGTGATTTGATGATCAATCCCCCATCAGGATCAAAACGAAGATATATATATTTTAACTTAGGGTTGATGATATGGGTGTAGCTAGGGAGTATAGAGGTCATAGAGCTTATTTGATAGTAGTGCTTTGTCGATTTTCTGATTCAACTCTCTTTAAGCCATCTGTGCCTATAGAGACCCTTTTCCCATCTTCACTATATATATATCCCTCTTCTGCTTCTCCTTTGTGCCACGTGATCTCGCTTTTTATGAGTCCATTGGAATAAAATGTTTTTGAGACACCATCCAGCAATCCATTTTTATAATCTTTTTCACTCTCAAGCATACCATTTTGATAAAAACGACTGCGTCCTTCAAGTAGACCATTGTTATAGTTTACCTCTTGGATTAGCATGGCACCTTGACTGTACGACTGTTGAATGCCATGCTTTTTTCCGTTGATATAGTTATGGGAGTATTTGAGTGTCGCACCATCACTATAAAAAATATGTTCAACACCACTCTTTTTGCCATTTTTATAAGTTGTGGCAGCCCTGACAGTCCCATCAGGGTAAAATATTTTTATTGTTTTAGCAGGCAGTAGTGTAGTAGATATCATGAGTAGAGTAGCTGTAAAAATTTTCATCTTTTTCCTTCTGGTGTATGAAAATAGAGTTTTTCTAAAGCATAAAGCTCATATCTTATAGATTTAAAGAGCTCGGAAAGAGAGGTATCTGTAAGTTTAAAACTCTCTTCGAGTACCCTGGATGACTCTTGGGCTCGTGAAAAATTAGCTATCATAAGAT
>JAYEOM010000031.1:0-20631 GCA_034722955.1 Campylobacterota bacterium | reverse complement strand
TTATTGCTCCAAATCTCTTCTGGTGTCATTTTTTCAAATTCTTCTATACTCATATACATCTATTTTAACCTTCTATTTATTTCATCTTTATCAAAATATGATGGGTCAAAATCTTTATAATAAAAATCACCCTCATCATCTATTTTAGCATAAAAACTTATAAATTGTGTGTATAATTTATGAAATCTTTCTTGCTCCACTACGGGTCAGGCGTTGAATATACACTTTTTTTATGCTATACTACAAAAAAAGTAAAAAGGTCAGTCAATGACAAGAGGTAAAGGAGAGATAATGCCATAATAACAGCACTAAAAGATGGGTATACCCAAGCGAAGATTGCTAAGTTTATTGGGGTTTATCGATTTTTGGTTTTTAAGATTTTGAAAGGAAGTGGTGTATATTCAACGCCTGACCCGTAGAAGTAATCCAAAGAGTACTTCTTTGCAAGTCCCTCTATCTCCACTAGCACCTCATCTACACTCTCTCGCAGTTCACTCCCCATCTTTTTGATCTCGTGAGGATACTCATCTTTCATCAGATCCATTAGAGCATACCATATAGACTTGTATCGCTCTTTTAGCTGATATTTTGGTATCTCCATCAACGCTTTGGCTTTGTGGTGCTGTCCTTTGGAGACAAGGAGTGCAAGATAGAGACTCATATCTTCTTCATACTCTCGTACACCATCAAACTCTAAAAACTCTATAAGTTTTTGATAGCTACCTGCAAACTCCTCCTGCCATAACAAAATCACTGCCAATGTATGTATGATAAGAGGATCTCTATTGTTATAATAATCTTGTTGTGCAAGCTCTACAGCTTTGGTTATATTTTTAGATTGTTCAAAATAGAACCAAGATAGATTATTTAACGCATCATTATCCCCACTCTCAATAGCTTTGAGATAATACTCCTCCGCTCTTTCGTACTCTTTCTGCTCATCACATAAGTTACCAAGATTATTTAACGCACCATTATCCCCATACTCAATAGCTCTAAAATAGCACTCCTTTGCCTCTTTATACTTTTTTTGCTCTTTATGTAAGATACCGAGATTTCTTAATGCACCATTATCTCCACTCTCAATAGCTTTGAGATAATACTCCTCCGCTTTTTTGTACTCTTTTTGTTCTTTATATAAGAAACCAAGATTTCTTAACGCATTACTATCTCCACTCTCAATAGCTTTAAGATAATACTCCTCCGCTTTTTTGTGATCTTTCTGTTCATCATATAACCACCCCAAAAAGAATAAAATATCTTTACTATCTTTTTTTGATGTCAAAAGTAGTTTGATCGCATTATCATACTCTTGCTTATGTATCAATATATTAGCTTGATCTATCATCTCTTTATCAGAAGGAGAGAGATTGTTAGCCAAATCAGAACTCAAACTACTTAGATGTGTTTTGACACTCTGTTTCATCTGATATTCTGTATCTCTCTTTAGTCCTGCATAGCTGAGAGCTTCACACATATTGTATGCATACTGCTCATTGACATCTCCATATTTGATAGCCGCGATAAACTTATTGGCTCTCTCCTCCAGCTCTTTGGGAGTACACCATGAGATCAAAAACTTCACTAGCCACTCTACTCTCTGTCTATCTTTTTTGCGTCCAAATCTCATGAGATACCAGATATTGAAAAATCGCTCTTGGAGTTTGTAGATTTTGTTGTTGCCTATAGACTCAGACTCTATTATTTGATATTTATCTGTGAGCTGTTTGAGCTGATCTGAGACTACTGTGGACTCTAGTCGGGTTTTTTGGGCTATCTCTCTAGTCGTCATACCATCCCAATTCATCGCTATAGTATGGACTATGTCTTGGAGGGGTGGAGGGAGATCATCCATACGGTGTTTGTAGAGTGGGGTAACTTCATCTAGAACTTTTAGCAGGTCATCAAATGCATTGCCCTCATCATCTATAAATATATCAAAAAGCATCACAAGAGTCCGAGGTACACCACCTGTAATTCTGCGTAGAGTCTCTATCCTCTGTGGGTTTCTATCTGCTACCCATTTCATTTTGGCTTTTTGTCTATCTGTACCTATAGAGAGTAGAAACCTCATACTCTCCTCTCTGTTTAGACCCTGCAGTTTGACTATATTTAAAAACTCATAATATTGCTTGCCATAGTGAAAATGCTGCTCTAGCATCTTGGTAGAGCCACTTATGATGCGAAACAGTGAGGAGGTCCGCAGTATCCTCCTTAGCTGTCTCTGCTCTTTCTCTTTGAGTTTCCCTAGAAATTCATCTATATTGTCTATGAGCAGTACCAGTTTTTTGTCTCTAGCTCTGACTTTTTTTTCTAAGTATGAGAAGCATTTAAGATCATAGTTCTCATCATCTATATGCTTCTCTATACTATCGAGTATATCAGGAAAATCATCATAATGAAGAGATTGTAGATAGTCTGCTACCTCTTCCCAAAGTCTGCATAGAGACCGTATCTGATACTGCTCTTCTGCAAACTTCACAGGTATCAAAAATTTGGAGAGTTTTTCATCTCTCTCTACCTCTATAAGTATCTTACGCAGGAGTGTAGTTTTGCCTTGTCCTCTCTGACCTATGATGATATAGTGTTGAGGGGGAACACTATAGTCACTGCTTTGGATATCGTCAAATATATATGTAAATTTATCATCCCTCACGACAAACCTAGCCAAAAACTCTGCTTGATTCATCTCATCAGGGGTATATTTGTAGCGTGAGTAGTTAGTTGGAGACATTTTTGTACCACCACATTTTTAGTATAGGATTATCATCTTTAAATCTGATAGTTTTTATTTTGGAGATGATAAATAATTATTCATTATGTCACTATCAATATACTCTTAGTATATCAAAAAATGATTAATGAATGTGACAATTTATTATATCATTAGTCATATTAGTCTACGCTCAAAGGGCGACTGTTTCATTTTAACTTTGAACCTGAAATATGATATACTAAAACACAAATAGTAATCGTAAAAAGTTGGTAGTGGAGAGGGCAAATGAATATAATGACGGATATTGTAGAAGTGATCACTATGGTAGCGATGATACTAGTAGTTTTGGGTCTGGTCGCATATATAATTTTTGCACCATATTTTGCTATCATCAACTTTATCGATAGACCACAACAACGATATACTAGCAAACCACAGAGATGCACAACAAAAACAGATAAAAATTACTCATATGAGATATTAGGGTGTAGATCCACTGATGACGATGATATAATAAAAAAGCGATATAGAGAGTTGGTAAAAAAATATCACCCTGACTTCACCCAATCCAAAGGAGGAGATAAGTCATCTATGGTATTCGCAAAACGAAGGATACAGGAGATCAACAGTGCGTATGAGATGATAAAAAGGGAGAGAGGGGCATTTGAAACCTAGATGGTCCAAGGAGTCTCCCAAAAACAAATATAAAATACCATCTCTATTTTTCCTTATACATCTGAATCAAATAGACAATAACAATATAGATATCCAGACCCAACTCGATGACCAATAGCAACACAACGATTATGATCATCACACCTGCAAGTCCCGGAAAGATCTGATCAGGAAAGATAAACATCAATGCGACAATAGCGATGATCAAATATTTTTTATAGCTCATTTTTATAGCTCTCTACAGTTCAAGGAAGTGTTATCGTAAAGAGTGAACCCTCTACATCGTTGAGGACAGTCAGTGTACCGCCACAATGATCCTCAATGATCATCTTACTCATATAGAGTCCCAAGCCTGTCCCATCTTTTTTTGTTTTTGTAGAGAAGTAGGGGTCAAATACCTTATGCAAGATATCCTCAGGTATTCCTCCTGCATTGTCACTCACTCTCAGCGTATTGCCAAAAGTCTCTATCTTGATCTGTGGGTTCTCTATTTTTCTCTCTATCAAAGCATCCTCGGAATTTTTTATCAAATTTAAAATAACTTGTTTTACTTCACTTTTGTATATATCAAAACTATTTTTTGATTCTAGCTTGGTAATTAGTTTAATATTTTGATTTACTATTGAGGTTTCGATTATCTCCAGAACAGAGAGGATGAGATCATCATAGTTTGTCAATCCTGCCTGCTTATTTACCTTGAAAAAATTCCTAAAATCATCAATAGTCATACTGAGGTGCTGGGAATACTCTGATATTTTATTAGAGAGATCTATAGTAGTTTCATTATCCAATGTATTGAGGTTTGCCTTTATGCTTAAGGTGGCTGATGTAGCAGATATCGCTGATAGTGGCTGTCTCCACTGGTGAGCGATCATACTTATCATCTCTCCCATCTGTGCAAGTCTTGATTGCTGTATCATCTGTTTGTCTTTTTCTCTATTTTTTGATACCTCTAGTTCCACTTTTGAAGCGAGTGACTCATTTAGCTCTTTGATCTTCCGAGCAGCCTTTTTTTTATCGGTTATATCATTCCAAGTGCCTTGTATGATATTGTATCCATCTATATAGACAGGATTCAATGTGATCTCTACCCAAAATTTTTCACCATTTTTTTTGATATGCTGCCATTGGAAAGTAACTGTTCCGCTACAACTTTGTCTGAGATATGATATCATCATCCTGATAGAAGATCTTCCATCAGGCTGGGTTTTGGGCATCATAGCTTGTGGAGAAGTTTGAAAAAACTCATACCGACTATAACCTAATAAATTTAATAATTTATCATTGCACTCCATAATCTCATGATTTTTGATGATCATCAAACCATGTGAAGATTTATCAAAAAGGGTCTTAAACTGATTTTCTAAATCTATAGAGTTTTGATAAGTCAAAAATAGTTTATATCCAGAGTATATATGAGTTATAGTAAAGATAAACAGTATAAATGCAAATATATAATAGTTTTCATCTCCTACATAGAGTATAGTAATCATCAGTGGAGCAATAGCAAAGAAAACATACCCGCAAAATTCAGCAAATATAGTTCCCAAGGTAGCAAGGGATCCTACAGAAAGAGCTATCAAGCCTAGGGCAATAAGCTGTATATTCATCTCAGGGACATCATACAAAACAGAAGCACTTGCCATCATACTAAGAGAAAATGCTGTTATCGAAGTAGTATAAATATGCCAATGTAGATGTTTTGCAGTGGTCTCCTTCTTATGTCTGATATCACTTCTCAATAATAGATCTAATTTCAGTCTGGCGATACCTAAAATATAAAAGAGAAAAACCCATATATAGAGGATAAGAGGATGAAATTGGTCATACATTAGATAAGATATAATTATCGGTGTTATGAAGTTGGAGATTATGGTACCATATCTACTAGATTTCAACATAGCAAAAATCAGTCTATCATGGTAGTGTATGTTCCAGAATTTATTTAACATTTATAGTTTGCCTAATATAAAATTTTATATGAGTATATCATAAAATAAATTTTTTTAATCAGACGATATTTATAACATCGTCTCTCTTCATCGATTTATCTCTTGCGAGTAATGGTGAGCTGAACACTGCCGTGGTTATTGCCATATAGACTCCAGACATCATTGGGAAAGCAGTAGAGATATCCTGGATATTCAATAGTCAGATATGTTGTATTGTGTTTAGTCAGATCGACATACTGGTGAGGTACTGGACTGCCATCATGATTGACCACGCTGGAAGTACCCGCATCATGGGTCACAGCACCTGCATCATTAGCGATAGCACCTACCATGGCGAACCATTTTATATTTTCAACCCGTTTTGTTCCTAGAAAGTCCATAGAGTTATTTTTTGTCAACTCTTCAAAAATATTTTCAAACTTGCCCAAAAACGAAGATGAAGCACGAGCAAAATCACCTATGGTTAATATACCATCTTCTGTACCATTCCAGTTACACACATCCTTGCTATCTTTCCATTTTCCAGTTGCCAAAAAAGTAAAGCTATGATCCTTGGGTAGATAAATATCTGTAGCATTCCAGCGAGTATCTGCATAAACATCAACTGTCACTGACTCTCCAATATCCAAAATTCGTGTTGGATAATAGGTCGGATACTCTATAGGGGAGAGCTCTTGTCTCCTGATAGAACTCTCATGGAACTGATCGTGATTTTGAGAAATCATAGCAGGTATATTGCGAGGTCTGGAGCGTAGTTTTGCCAATGCTCCTCTGTAGGAGTTGTGCATCACTCCCAACGGATCGCTCTTTAAAGTCTGTAGTATATTGTCCCTGAAACCAAGTCCGACATCAGCACTCTCATCCATCATCCATCTCAATGCACCATTGGAGAGATCACAGTTAGAGTATCCACCACCTACATCAGAGTGGACACCCGGAAACCAGAGTTCTACAGCATCATCATGCCCAGCAGCATTGTCCCAACGGCAAACACTAAAGCTGGAGCGTATCTCATCGAGAGCCATAGCGTGACGGGCGTGTTTGATATTGTCACCTAGAGAGACATTGTGAAACTTCCATTTTTTCTCATTGTCGAAGATATTGAAGATCTCCAGATCATCCGGTACACCCAATGCACCTACAGTTTCCCATACACCGATGAAATGGATAGGGGTTTCTCTTTTTTGATTGAAAAATACCCACTCATCCTCTGCCCACTCATCCAGAGTGGAACCCTCTATACGATAACCCTTATATGCTCTTTTGACACGATCCCATGAAAAATCAGAAGAGATATAGTGCAAGTCAAGCAGTCCTTGGCTCAACATCCCTCCCAAACTCCGAACTGTAAATGCACCTCGACTGAAGCCAAACAGATATATTTCGTCACCCTCTTCATAGTTGTTCCCCAACCAGTGATAAGCACTGCGAATATGACGACTAATACCCATACCTACAGCACCGCCCAATAGAGCATTGATAGCACCTATCCCTTCACCACCTACACCAGGATGATAGTATTTCAACTGCTTGACACCATCAGCACCCATCTTGGTTATGGCATTATATATTTTGACCACATTGGTGGGTGAGCTGGTACCGTTATCTTCCTGCTCTGCATTACTCCATGTGCCATCACAGCAAACTACAAGACGCTTCATGTTTAACTCCTCGGCTAATTATTTATTCAATAATCACTATATCACAAAAGGGACTAAATATCAACAAATCAAGGGGTTGGCTACAGTATAGTAGATAATTAATGCTATAATTCATGTAATTTATCAATTTACTAGGAGTGTATGTAATGCTATTAAAGTTAGGAATCCCCAAAGGAAGTCTACAAGAGTCAACCATCTCTATATTTAAAGAGGCAGGGTATGATATCAAAGTAAGAGAGAGAAACTACTACCCCTCTGTTGATGATCCTGAGCTGGAGTGCATGCTTATCCGTGCACAAGAGATGGCTAGATATGTTGAGGGGGGACAGCTTGATTGCGGATTGACTGGGTTGGATTGGATCAAAGAGAATCGTGCAGATGTTGTTGAAGTGTGTGAACTTATATATGCAAAACAGAGTTTCAAACCTATCAAGTGGGTATTGGCAGTCAAAGAGAACTCTCCATACAAGAGTGCCAAAGACTTAGAGGGCAAAACCATAGCCACAGAGGTTGTCAATCTAACAACTGACTATTTAGCTTCATACGGTGTCAAAGCCAATGTAGAGTTCAGCTGGGGAACTACAGAGGTAAAAGTACCCGATCTTGCAGATGCTATAGTTGAGATCACAGAGACAGGGTCATCACTAAGAGCCAATGATCTTAAGATCATCGATACAGTTCTAGAGACAACCACACGATTTATAGCCAACAAAGAGGCATACAATGATCCCCAAAAGAGAGCAAAGATAGATAGAATCACTATGATGCTACAGTCTGTCATCAATGCAGTACCGAAAGTCTGCTTGATGCTCAATGCACCGCAAGCTGAACTTGAATCGATCCTAAGCATACTCCCAAATGAAAATCCAACCGTCTCTCACTTGGCGAAAGGCGACTGGGTAGATGTGATGGCAGTGATAGATAAAAGAAGACTCCGTGATGTCATACCAAAGCTCAAAGAGCATGGTGCCAAATCTATAGTAGAGATGCCGGTTAGTAAAATCATAGAGTAATGAGATGAAAATAATAGCCTATCAAGGTGTTCAAGGTGCCTACTCTGAACAGGCTTGCAAAAGTGCTTATGGAGAGCATGATACTATCCCCTGCAATACTTTCCAAGAGGCGATGTGGATGGTAGAGAGAGGTGATGCAGATATAGCTATGATCCCCCTAGAGAACTCTACGGCAGGTCGTGTCGAAGAGATCTATAGACTCATCCCCAAAATGGCACTGCATGTGATCGGTGAACACTTTGAACCTATTGTCCATTGTCTTATCGGTCTGCCGGGTGCCAAACTGGAAGATTTGCAATATGTAGCTTCGCACCCTCAGGCATTGGCACAGTGCAATCACAATATCACAGCACTGGATTTAGCTGCTGAAGCCAAGCTGGATACAGCAGGTGCAGTCAAAGAGTTATCCATGCTCAAAGATCCTCAAAGAGCAGCTATCGCTTCGAGGTTGGCAGCTGAACTCTATGGACTTCAGATACTTAAAGAGAATTTTGAAGATATACATGGCAACACAACACGGTTTTTTATCCTGTCCAATAAAAACCATATACCTCCATATGACCCATCCAAAAAATATATCACTTCGCTGATATTTCAAGTCAAAAATATACCCTCAGCCCTCTACAAGGCACTTGGCGGTTTTGCAATACACAGTATCAATCTACTGAAACTTGAGAGTTATATGGGTACCAAAATAGTTCCAGGGAGTCAATTTCATATTGATATCGATGGGCATATCGACTCAGAATCACTCAAGCTTGCTCTGGATGAGTTGGCATTTTTTGCTGATGATGTGAGGATTTTGGGAGTATATGAGAGTTTTAGGGAAGTCTAGCTTGGAGTAGATCTGTTTTCGGTAACCTTAGCAGATCACTCCACCACCAAGCAGTCTATCCACATCATAAAATGCTGCGATCTGCCCCCGTGCCAATCCAAACACAGGCTCTCTCAGCGTCACTGTAGCCCTCTCCCCATCGACTACCACCCTAGCAGGCATGGCAGTGGTACGATAGCGTACCTTTACACTACACTCAAAATCACTAATACCCAGATCAAAAAGATTGAGCTGTTTGACTTCAAAAGCACTCTCTTCTAGCTTCTCCCGTGTACCTACAACGATCTGATTTTCATCTGGTTTGATATCCAAAACAAAGTGAGGATCATGGGCACCATTGACAAAAAAACCTCTTCTCTTTCCGATGGTATAGTGCATATAGCCTTTATGTGTACCCACCACGGTACCATCTGTGTCGATAGTCTCCCCAGCCATATCTATCTTCATATGTTTTTCCAGAACATCTGTATAGTCACCTTCGACAAAACAGATCTCTGAGCTCTCTTTTTGAGTTGCGATATCTTTTAGTATCTCAATATCTTTAGTAAACTCTTTGACATCCTCTTTGAGCCAATCTCCTAGAGGAAAGATCAATCTTGGGAGAACCTCTTTTTTTACTTCACATAGAAAATAACTCTGATCTTTACTCTCATCTCTAGCTCTATAGATATACTCACCATCACACTTCAGATAGTGTCCTGTCGAGACGAAATCTGCACCGATAGTATCGGCGAATTCAACCATCCTGCCAAACTTGATCGTACGGTTGCATATCACACAGGGATTTGGTGTCAACCCCTCTTTGTACCCCTCTACAAAGTAGTCATAGACCTCATTTTTAAACTCATGGGATAGGTCAAGAAAGTGTATTTTGATAGCGAGATAGGCTCCTACCCGTTCTGCTTTGGCAAAGTTGGTCTCATGGTACCCCTCTTTGTCATGCAGTCTCATATATACACCCTCTACCTCATAACCCTCTCTCTGCAGGAGTATCGCAGCCGCAGTCGAATCCACACCGCCACTCATACCTACCAATACTTTTTGTGCCATTCTACTTCACCTCTCTGATTTCTAATGCTGCCTTATGATCCCACTCTACCAATGCAGCTTCTGCTAAAAGCTGTTCGCCACTGTAGAGCAGTGCATCATGGAGGGCTTCTTTTGTAAGTGTGATGATCTTACCACTCTCAACTTGCTGCTTCTCTATCGTACCAAAAGAGATTTTGATAGTATAATATTTTTTACTATGAATAGACTCTATTGCACTATTTCGCAACTCTTGTATCAAAACAGAGGGGGTGTTTTGGTACACTCCATAAACACCTTGGGCAATGATATATCCATCTTGAACTATATCAACAGATATCTCCTTAGTTTGAAGAGGCAGGATATCTCCCTTGGATAGTTTGTCTACCAAAGTTTTTTTGATCTTTACCATAGGAAAACAGACTTCTACATGGGAGATGACTGGCAGATAACTCATCATCTTTTTCAGCTGCTCTACCTGTGTTTCATGCATCCAAATCCCCTATAAATTTCTGAAGAAGATACTCTCTGCTGGCTACTACAAGATCATCTGGTACCTCTTGACCAATACTAAAGTAGCTTATAGGGACAGGGTTCAAAAGCAGATAGCTCAGTATTGCCCCGAGATACTTAGTCTCGTCAAATTTACTGAGTATTACACTATTTAGGTTGAGAAAAGAGAAAGTGTCATGAATATCTTTGATATCTTCATACTTGACTGTAGATGATATCACTAGATTGACCTCTATATTTTGAGTATGGTCCAAACTGAGATACTCTACTGTATTGATGAGCTTCTGTGTATCGAAAGGAGACATACCTGCAGTATCTATCAAGATGACATCATAACCCTTCAGCTTGCTATATACTTCTCCAAACTCATCAACACTGCTCGCTGTGACATGTTTGAGCTTCATAATGTCAGCGAAGTGTGCCAGCTGCTCAAAAGCACCAACCCTAAAGCTATCTAGATTGACTAGTGCAACTTGATGCGATTCATCCATCATATAGGCATATCTTGCAGCCAGCTTGGCAACAGTAGTTGTCTTCCCTACCCCTGTAGGACCAACAAACATCATCACTTTTGGTTTGGATAGATCCTCTTCTCTTATCTCTAGCGTCTCATCGATCTCATCTAGCAGATATGCAACTAGAAGATTCTCATCCTCTGCAACCGTAGAGCCGATCAGAGGTTCCAACACAACATCAAGCCACTCTTTGGCGATACCTTTACCTACAAAGATAGATTTAACCTTCTCTATCAATGTCTCTTCTTTGCTAGAGTAATATGTTTTCATATCCTCTTCCATCTGTGAAATTTGACCTCTCAGTAGAGAGAGCTCCTCTTGCAGATCCTCCTCCTCGTCTATATCTATGAGCTCTAAAAATCGCTCTTTTGAGACACTGATAGTGATTTCACAACTACTCTCCTCTTCATCTCTATTTTGTATCTGCTTTGCAGAGACTAAGACAAAATCACCTCCATACTTCTCGGTAGCTATCGCATAAGCCTCTTGAGGCGTAGGGGCAACTAGTACAACATTGATCATGCTCTGCCCTTCATATATTTCAATGGTATCAAAACAGAGCTTCTATCTCTCCACCCAGGATGAGGTATCGTCAACACTCTAGAGGTCATCTGGATATCATCATAAAATATAATATCCAAATCCAATGTCCTAGGACCATCTTTTATAGAGCGTCTCCTACCAAATCTATGTTCGATCTGCTGAAGTTTGCAGAGCAACTCTCTCGGAGAGAGTGCTGTACCCACCAATATCAGTGTATTGTAGAAGTCATCTTGTTCCAGAAAACCAAATGGGGGATTACGCAATATAGGGGCACTCTCCAATAGACGGCAGTGCGTTGTACGCTTCATAAACCAAAAGAGATGTTCAAATCGCCTCACAGTATCCCCTATATTGCCCCCTACTCCGATAAGAGCCTTGTGCGGTTGATGCCCAAAACTATCTGCTGAACATTGCCATGGGTAGTGTGGCGTAGTGATCAGTGTATGATCTCTGTCTAAGACTCTTTTTTTGATCAAAGTACAACCGCCTTTCCATCAACCATAGCAACCATATCTTCGATACGAATCCCAAACTCACCTGGGATATAGATACCTGGCTCTATCGTATAGACCATACTATCTTCGATGACTGTTTCGCACTTAGATGAGATATATGGCATCTCATGTATATCCAGACCTACTCCATGTCCTGTAGAGTGGACAAAGTACTTTCCAAAACCCGCCTTGTCGATGATATCACGAGTCAAAGCATCAACTCTTTTGGCTCTCATACCGGATCGTGCCTTTGAGATGGCGTGATCATGGGCTTTGAGGACTGTATCATATGCCTTTTGGATCTTTTTGTTCTTGAACTGCTGCTCTATCTCAAAGTAGAAATTGTTTTTGGCATAGGCTGTACGCGTTCTGTCAGAGCAGTAACGCTTATATTTCAATCCTGCATCTACCAACAGCAGATCACCCTTTTTCAACTCTCTATCAGTGGGCAATGCGTGGGGTTTTGCAGCATTGGTATCGATAGCAACGATAGGGTCAAAACTCAGATCATGTATACCAAAATCACTCAAAATAGATTTGGCTCTATATGTGAGTGAAAACTCACTCTCTCCAAATCCATTTTTACTGATCTCTTGCTCTAGTGCTTGGAATGCTTTCTCCCCTAGTTTGACTGCTCGCTTGATAATCTTAAGCTCTTCATCGCTCTTGATGATTCGTCTTTTATGTGAAAAGTCCGGCATCTGCTCAAATATAGCTCTGCTCTTTTTGGATAGCTCTTCAAATGCATGAATATGCCACTCTTTTGGGTCAAAAAGAATTTTTTTGATTTTTGATTTTTTTATCACTTTTCGAGCAGCAGAGATGATATCAGGTGCTATGAGAACCTTGGCTCCCCTCACCTCCTCCTCTGCCTCTACTCTATAGCGACCATCAGTGATGAAGCAGGCATCAGAACCACACTTAAGGTAGAGTGCATTATCGCTGCTGTAACCACACTCATAATAGATAGAATTTTCATCTTTTAGAATATAGTTCATCTTCTCTTCCTTGGGGTAGCCTAAGTATCTTCTACTTTATTGCCTGATTTTGTGTCTGCTGTTGAGCTTTTTGTGCCTGTTTCATCGCATTTACCTCATTGAGTATTTGCGTCATTCCGACCATAGCTAGATGATAACCAAACGGCCCCATACCTACGATCTGACCTGCAGATACCGGTGCTATGAGTGAAGTGTGTCTAAACTCTTCTCTCTGATAGATATTTGAGAGGTGTACCTCTATAGCAGGGAGCTGCACGGCACTCAATGCATCACGAATAGCAATCGATGTATGAGTATACGCTGCTGGATTTATGATGATGCCATCAGCATCTCCTATACACTCTTGGATGCGATCCACTATCTCACCCTCCAGGTTGCTCTGGAAAAACTCTATATCTGTCTTGTTCTGGTCAGCGAAGCCTTTCATCTGAGCATGGATATCTTCCAGCTTCATCGGTCCATAGATATTTTTCTCTCTAATTCCGAGCATATTCAGGTTAGGACCTTGGATTACTACAATTTTCATTTTTACCTCTTTAATAAATTTAGATATTATTCTATCCAAATAAGATTAAAATTCCTAAAAGGAGATATAGTTTGAAGATCATTACAGCGGACTACATTTATATAGACGGCAAGTACAAAAAAGATTATGCTGTTGCATTTGAGCAGAAGATTGTCGCAGTTGCACCCTATACTCAGATCATAGAGCAGTACCCTGATGCCATACAGATAGAGCAGGTTTCTCATAGTGTACTATACCCCGGCTTCATAAATACCCATGTACATTTGGAGTTTTCTGCCAACAGGACAACACTGAGATATGGCTCATATGCCCCTTGGCTATACTCCGTGATCGAAGATCGAAATCATCTAGTAGAGATATGTAACACAGAGATGATGAAGAGAGCCTGTGAGGATATGCTGGAGAGTGGTGTGACCACTTTCGGTGCTATCAGCAATATGGGGTTGGATCTAGATGCCTGCATGGCAGCATCTCAACGAGTTATCTTTTTCAACGAACTAGTCGGCAGCAATCCTCAGAGTGTTGATGCTCTATATGCAGATTTTATCCAGCGTTTTGAAGCATCCGCCTCATGCACAGAGGGCAAGATCACCCCAGCTATCGCCATACACTCCCCATACGCTGTCCACCCCATCGTCCTCAAAAAGGCTATCACTTTTGCCAAAGAGAGAGAGGTTCTGCTCTCTGCACATTTTTTGGAGAGTCAAGCAGAGCGAGAGTGGCTTGATCACTCCAGTGGGGAGTTCAAACCACTATTTGAATCCCTCTTCAACCAGAGCAGATCAACGACAACTGTTGATGATTTTCTATCCAAGTTTGATGGCTACCCTACACACTTCACCCACTGTGTACATGCCAAAGAGAGAGAGTTGCAAAAGATATCTCAAGAGAGACACACCATAGCACACTGCCCCCGCTCCAACCGCCTGCTAGGCTGCGGTAGATTGGAGATAGAGAGATTAGAGGAGCTTGATATACCATTTAGTATCGCGACTGATGGATTGAGCTCCAACAATTCACTCAATATATTTGATGAACTAAGGGCTGCATTGATGATACATGATAGGTTAGATCTACATAAACTATCCAATCAACTCATAGACTCAGTCACCTCTGTTGCTGCCGGGATACTAAGAGTAGACTGCGGTCAGATCACAGAGGGATACAGTGCAGACTTTACCCTCATACAACTCCCGGAATCACCCAAAATAGAGGAGGATATCGCTCTATGGACGATCCTGCATACCAAGAGAGCTTCAGCAGTATATATCGGAGGAGAACGATTCAGATAAAAGTTATTCTGTCTCTTTCTTGGTAGCTACATGCTCCTCTATTAGATCTTTTCCCTCTTTTAGAAAATAGCCTGCGATAGCACCCAACAATCCTACTATCGTAGACATTTGAGTTGAGTCTTCTACGACTAGTACAATAAATCCCAGTATAAATAAAATGATAATAATACCATTGAATTGGTCTTTATCATATGGAATATGATAAAATTCTACTAAATAAACTACATGACATCAGTCACACGCTCAAAAAAGGATAAAAAGTATGAGATCAATATTTCCAACCGATGAAAATCTGGATATCTTTCAAAAATATGACGATCGGTTTGTTCAAAAATGAAATTGAAAAAAATAACATCACTGTTGATGCTGTGGTCACTCCTCATGATGGTATACACCGGTATTGTTCTCTATATCGCACCACACGGCAGAGTCGCCTACTGGACCGACTGGGAACTGTTTGGGTGGAGTAAAGATCAGTTTGCTCAGATCCATACCACTTTTATGGTACTTTTTGTCATCGCAACGATCTTGCATATCTATTACAACTGGAAGCCACTGACTGGTTACATGAAAAATCGCCTCAAACAATTTATATTTTTTACCAAAGAGATGCTCGTAGCTCTGCTGATCTCTCTACTGTTTTTACTAGGAACACTCTATAGCATACCTCCATTCTCAAACTTTTTACAGTTGGGAGATAGTCTCAAGGATGGCTGGGCAGAGAAGAGTCAAGAGCCTCCCTACGGACACGCCGAAGAGTCTACACTGAAAGATTTCAGTCAAAAAACAGGTTATGACCTACCCAAGGTGATAGAGGTGCTAAAGGAGCACAATCTAAGTGTATCGGAAAACCAAACGATCAAAGAGATAGCAGCCCATCAGAGTATGACAGCAATCGAGATATATACATTGATCACAGCCACCCTAGGTGCCAAAGAGAAGAGAAGTCAGATTAGCGGACTTGGACGCAAAGAGTTCGGACAAATTGCCAAAGAGCTGAACATAGATATAGATCAATTTTTACAGCAGTTAGATGCGATGGGTATCAAAGCCAAAAAAGAGGATAAATTCAGAAGCACAGTTGAAAAACAGGGATTTAATGCGAGAGAAGTGATCACCTCTTTTTTAGAGAAAGAGAAAAAAGAGAAGTGATAATGCACTCTTTTTTTCCAGATCAATATAACATTTTTTTTAACTCGTACTCTAAAATAGGGACTTTAAAGATTGAAGATAATTGATAAGATTAGGAAAAAATGCTTAACTTAGTGCCATTCGGGGCAGGGACTTTAGTCCCTGTAAAAACAGCTGACTTATGGGATTCGTGGACTAAAGTCCACACCCCTAAAGAGGCTCTTTCACAGTCTCTAGAGCTGATGAGCGAGTAATTTGACAAATCAAACTACTGCTTTAGATGCTTCTAATGGCTCCCACGGTCTCCGTGGTTAGCCCTAACAGTGTGCAGTAATTCGCAGGGTATCATAGAAGTATAGATTAAAGAAAAAGAGCTAGAACTACTTCAGGAGACACAACAACAAAAAGTTATCACTACTGAGAGAGTCAATCGACCAGCTTATCAAAAAAGACTAAAAGAGCATTTTCAAAACATAGAGAGAAATGATGCTATACTAATGGCACTAGAAGATGGATATACACAAGCCAATATTACAAAGCATCTTGGTGTATATAGGTCTTTAGTTTGTAAGATTGTTAAAGGGAAGTAGTGTATATTCAACGCCTGAACATATATAAAGCAATATACTAAACTTTACTAAGAAAAAATTATATACAAAAGGTGGTACTTATGCACAAAAAGATATTTTTCGTTTTGACTCTACTCTCTACTCTTTTTGCAGAACCGCAGGCTACATATCAGGCTACATATATAGGTGACAAAGCTTGTGCGGAGTGTCATAGCAAAGAGACACGCGAATGGAGAGGTTCACATCATGATTTGGCTATGATGGTGGCAGATGAGAAGTCTGTCAAAGGGGATTTTAACAATACCAAGTTTAACTACAATGGTATCATCACCACCTTTTTTAGAGATGGTGACAAATTTATGGTCAATACAGATAGTGAAGATGGCTCTATGAGGGATTATGAAATCTCTTATACTTTTGGTGTCTATCCTCTACAGCAGTATATGATCAAATTTCCAAAAGGGAATATCCAAGTGATGGATATCGCCTGGGATAGCAGAACCAAAGAGGATGGCGGAGAGCGTTGGTATCATATACATGCTGACGATAATGTAACAGCAGGTGATATACTGCACTGGACAGGTCAAAACTTTAACTGGAACTATATGTGTGCAGACTGCCACTCTACAAATCTAAAAAAGAACTATGATGCAGAGAAGAGAAGTTACCATACCACATGGGATATCATCGATGTCTCTTGTGAAGCTTGTCATGGACCAGCTTCCAAACATATCGAATGGAGTAAAACACCACACAAGGAGTTGAAATTCAAAGGATTTGCACTATCTTTTAAAAATAAAAAATGGAGATGGGATATAAATACGAAAGAGAAAAAGATAGGTGCAGATCATCAAGAGATAGAGGTGTGTGCCAAATGCCACTCCAGACGCTCTCAGCTCGATGACGACTTCACTCCCGGTGATAAATTTGCTGACCACTATCTGGCAGTACAATTGGAGCAAAATCTATATTTTCCTGATGGGAAGATAGAGGATGAGGTTTATGTCTATGACTCGTTTTTACAAAGCAAAATGTATGCAGCCGGAGTAACCTGTACAGACTGCCATAATCCACATACTCTCAAGCGTAAGTCCGAAGGGGACAAAGTCTGCTATCAGTGTCATAGTGAAGAGAAGTACACAGCCACATCTCATCATAAACACAAGGAGGGGGGTGAGGGAGCTAGCTGTGTAGGCTGTCACATGCCTGCACGCACCTATATGGGAGTAGATAGCCGCAATGACCACTCTTTCCGTCTGCCAAGACCGGATCTCTCTGCGGAGATGAGAGAGTTGCCTAACGCCTGCAACCTTTGTCATACAGACAGAGATCCGCAATGGGCAACAGATGCTATGAAAAAATGGTATGGAGAGATACCTATAGGCAAACAGAACTTTGCACACTCTCTGCAAGCACTCAGATCAAACACCAAAGATGCACCCAAAAGTCTCTATAGTATACTTATGAGTGATGCACCGGATATTGCTAAAGCTACAGCAACTGCTTATCTAGGCTCCTACCCTTCCAAGCAGACATACACGACAACACTTCAAATGCTTAGAAGATCTGATCCTCAGATACGCAGATCAGCACTGCTGGCTTTAGAGTCCTTCCCTATGAAAATGCGTCTAAAAAAGACATTTGAGATGCTAAGTGATCCGATAAAAATAGTACGAATAGAAGCTGCACGCCAACTTGCATCTCTCTCGTTGGGAGAGGTAGATCAGAAGACAAAAGATATGCTTGAAAAAGCATTTGCCGAGTATGAAAAAACACTGCTATTTACTGCAGAGCGTCCTGAGTCACAGCTCTCCTTGGGTCTATTTTATACCAATCGCAAGATGTTTGAGAGAGCTGAAAAAGCCTATAGGGAAGCTATGCGTCTTCAGCCGCAGTTTGTTCCTGCATATATAAACTACAGTAATTTTCTTACAAATCAGGGGAGAGACAAAGAGGCATTTGATATTTTGCAAAAAGGTGTTGCAGCTCTACCAAATATCGCTATCTTGCACCATGCTATTGGACTCTGGTATGTGAGAGACAAAAAATCACACAGAGCAGTAGAGGAGCTTAAAAAAGCTCTCCAACTCGACAGAGATAGTGCACGATTTGCATATGTATATGCCATAGCTATAGGAGAGAGTGATCCTAAAGAGGCTATCGAGATACTCGAAGAGGCTTATATGAAACATACAGGAGATATTCAAATCATCTCTGGATTGGCATATTATCATAAAGAGAGAGGTGATGAGAATAGGAGCAGACTTTATGAGAGAAAGCTAAAAGAGCTACAGAACTTTTCTGTACGATAGAGAGGGTTCCTAAATTATGTGCTAGCTAATATCTGCTAGCCATTCACCCCTGCCATTCAATCTCCACTTTTATAATATAATTTAAAGGCAAATAGAAAAAAGAGAGATATCATGCTAACAAGACCAGGAATAGATATAACAGGTTATCATCATATTATAAACCGTGGTTCGGATAGAATGAATATATTTCGCCATAGTGTTGTACTTAGTAAATCTAAATCATTAAAGGAGCATTTTATGGATGTAGAGAGTAAACAAGAGAGGAACAGTGCTATCTCTTTGGCTTATGCAGAGGATGGTTATTCTCAAATTGAGATCGCTTCCTTTCTTGGATTGTCTAAGTCGGCTATCTCTATGATTATCAAGAGTAGTAAAAGTGAAGATTGAACGGCAGGGGTGAATGGCATAAAAAAGTGTATATTCAACGCCTGACCCCTTTACCTAGGATCCTATTGGGTTTGATGGTGGGGACTCTAGTTTGTATGGGTATGTTTTGGGGGATCCTGTGGGGTTGGTGGATAGTGATGGATTAGCTCCCTTTAGAAATGATTATTCATATCCAGTATGGATACAACCAGAGAATGGTAAACTGCCAGCACAATGGCTTTTCCCTGGACAAACGGCAAATATAGATGGATATAGGCCACCTCACTGGGGTGGAGACTGGAATAAAGTATCAAATTTAAGTATTTGCCATGTTGATAATATGGGAAATCCAAAGGGTATTGATTTAGTACCAAGTGTACCCAAAAACATAGATAGTCCTTGGTTGTATGACAAATTGCCTGGACGAAAAGGTAAGTGTTTTTCTTTTTGGGGATGTGGTCCTTCAAAAGATGATTTAGGAGTAATAGGATGGTATTGAAGACCAAAATGAATAATATCTATAGAAAATTTATAAAACTATTAATATATTTACTCAAATTCATCTTGTTACTATTGATTATTTATATAATAATAATTTTTTTTTATTTTTTTCCTTTGGGGAGTAAGATTGCTGAAGGCGTAAATCAAAGAAGTATTTCATTATTAAAAATTGGAATGGATGAAGGTAAAGTCATTCAAATTTTAGGTGAACCTTTTAGCAGAAAAATTTCTGAAGATAATAATGGATATCGCCTAAACTATACAACATTAAGCTTTGTTGGCACAGATGGTACACAAGTATATTTATATATAGAAAATAGAAAATTAACAACAATCGTTATGAAGGATTTTTCTGATTATGGATTTTTCTTTTGTGATGAACGCAAATGTCCTGTTTTCATTAATCAAAAATATTATGATGAGTATATTCCAAAATAGATTTTATTCACTCCAATCGTCCTCTATTCTTCGTTCCCACGATTTCGTGGGAATGCATATTTCACAAATACCCAAACAAAAGCCAAAACAAGCTAAAATAAAAAATGTCACATAATCCAAGACTCATAGTACCTATTAGTATTGATACACGCTCTTTATCCCCACAAAACCAAAAACATATCATAGAAACCTACACCCATGACAATAATGGAAACAGAGCCTCTGCTACAGTCCATAATGAAACTATCACAGCCTCTTATGCCCTAGATGATAGCCTAGTGGTCTACGGAGACAATAGCTACAGATACGATGAAGATGGTTACCTAAACGAAAAAATCATAAAAGAAGGCACAAGTACTTACAGATACGGCACAATGGGAGAACTCCTTTCGGTAAATACCCCAACCCAAACCATAAGCTACAAACACAATGCCAACAACCAAAGAGTAGCAAAACTAGTAGATGGAACAATCACAGAAAAATACCTATGGGCTTCATCATTTGGTGGGTTAGCAAACCCACCCTACATATTGGCAGTATATGACAAAGATGACA
>JAYEOM010000030.1:0-21058 GCA_034722955.1 Campylobacterota bacterium | reverse complement strand
TCTGTAGGGTACGGGATATCAAAATATTGATATCTTTCTATATGGTGAATTAACTTCTTCTCCATTTTTTTAAAAACTTTTTCATCCTCATCCATCAAAACTAGGGGTCAGGTAACAACAACAACTAATTAGTTGTATTTGTTACCTGACCCCTAGTTTTTAGTTTCTACTATCTTGATCTTGCCATATCTCTTTGACTCTATATAGAGATCAAGCCCCAATACATAATCCAAATCATAATAGCCATCATACTCTTCGACTTTGACACTCTGATGTGGCAATACGCTTTTGTACAAAAAAGAGGGATTGTCATCTGTGAGCAGATCACCTGTAAATCCACCAATATCACTAGAAACGACATCCAATACCTCATCACTACCATTGACAAAATACAATGCATGACCATGCATAGATGCTTGACCGTATCTCATAAGAGAAAAAACAACCTCCCTCTCGACAACCCTCGGTGGAAAAGTAGGCTCAACCCACTTCAAACAATCTACTCTCTCATCTAAAATCTTTTTATTTTCCATCTTTACCTACTTTCAATTTTTTCTCGTTAGTGGAGTTTGAACCAAGTCAGTCGTGAAGTGTGCTATCGAAACACTCTTAGTATGAAAGTATAGCATTTTATAATGACAACTTTATGTCTGTTTGTTTTGATAACATGAAATGAGGTCACGCCTAGAAGCATACAAAAAGATCTCAATGAACATCGATATGCGTCATGGCAATTATGCCTTTACTTGCAATATGTTATACTAACAAAACTAAAAGGGGTTATTGATGGAAAACGCCAAAGAAAAAAGCATTCCTGCCAAAGCAGGCAAAAGCCACAAGCCACAAGCCACAAGTATTTTTAAAAATGAGGATGATATCTTCTCTGAAATACTTAAAAGACATAGACACGACAAAAGTTTTTTTATAGACATGGCTGAAAAGGCTGGGATTTATGATGCTTCTGGAAATTTAAAATCTTCTTATAGACGGTGATAAATTTTGTATTCTAAAAGTGGTAACTACATTTTAGGCTTTCACGGTTGTACCCAAAATGTTGCTGATATATTATTGGGTAATGATTCTCCCACATTTAAAAAAAGCACCAATGAGTATGATTGGCTTGGGCATGGAATGTACTTTTGGGAAAACGATCCACATAGAGCTATGTCATTTATCAAAGAACAAGTAATTAGAGTTAATGCAGATGAAAAATCATCAATAGAAAAAAAGAAAGAATATGAAAATATCACTGTTGTTGGAGCAGTCATAGATTTGGCTCATTGCCTTAATCTTACCGAGATAGCTTCAATAAATAGAGTAAAAGAGATACATACATGGTATACTGAACAAGCTTTAAAAAATAACCTTGAGCTACCAAAAAACAAAGATTCTAAAGATAATCATGATTTACTTTTTAGAAATTTAGACTGTGCTGTGATACAATTTTTACATACAATACAAGATAATAGTTCAGAACTTCAGCCTTATGATACTGTAAAGGGGATGTTTAAAGAGGGAGATCCTCTATATGAAGGTGCAGGTTTTTTAGATAAAACTCATATTCAAATCTGTGTCCGCAATGAACAATGTATAAAAGGTTACTTTATACCGCTCAAAGAGCATAAGCCCATCTGATATTAAAGAAACTAGAGTTATAGGGATTGGGCGACAACTACAACTCTTTGCGGAGTACCTATTTTCCCAAAACACTCTCATACTATATTTTCTCTATATTTACCCATTTATGCTTATTCTCAATAGTTTCACCCAAATCTATAGGCACTATTTTTATCTTGAACTCTCTACCATTGGAGATATGATCGTGTCTATTGTATGTGAAGGTCGTTTCACACATGCCACCCATCTGAGGCACAAAGAGACAGGCGGTATCTTCGCAGTCATAGTAGTTTAGATAAGCAAATATCTGATAGGCATCGTTTGGTGATATATTGGTACTTTTGCACTCGCTTTTTTCCTCTTCTTTGGGTTCAAATAGCTTCCATTTTGCATCTGTGACTATATATTTCTTCTCTTTCATTTTGAGTAGATAGTCGGGTTGGAGTCTTGCCATTTTGCATTTGTCACTGTTACTCTTGTCGCTACTTAGTAGATACTCATTTTTTCCACCATTTACGAGAACTTTTTCTATGCCTAGCTCTTCTTTGGAGTTCTCTAATACAAACTCCATATACTTCTCAAAGACTCTCCATAGGAAATAGCAGAGCAAACACATGGTCGCCACCTCGAAGAGAGCTAAATGACTGGTGCTTCAAAAAGAGTTTTGCAAATCGCAAGGGTGCTTCGTAATACTCCATGCCTCTATGGGTCTTTATCTTGGATATATCTGTGTCGTAGTTCCTAGATAGAGAGACCTCATCAAATATAAATAGCTGTTGACGCAAGGCTCGTTTGTTGTCGTAGTTGTTTGTCTTTTTGAGGAGGAGTTGTATCGTGGATTTCAAAAGTTTGTTTTCAACTCTATCAGGCAGGTACTCGTCAAACTCTACAAAAAATCTCTCTTTGTGAATGTAGTTTTGTTTGATATGTTCGTTAAATTTGAGTTTGCCTTTGAGAAAGTATTGGTTCTCTTCTTGGGATATATATTGCGATTTCAATCCTCTATGTATGAGCTTGCCCACACTCTGCACAAAGAGAGTGATAAATGCTTCATAGATGTTTCTATTTTTGGTGACGGATAGGTCTGCTTTGCTTATCTGCACTTCATTGATATCCAATAGTGGCTTGAGCATCTCCATGAAAATGTGGCGATGAGTATCCTCTGCACCCTCTTTGTATATCTTTGGTAGTATCTCTACGCTCAGATTTTTTGTCTGGATGACTCCTACAAAACTCGTGGCTTTTAGGCAGTATTTGTTTTCAAAATCAAGGACTTTTTGACTCTCTTTGTCTCCTAGCCAAAAGTCATAAAGCTCTTTGAATAGCTTTGGCTCTAAGTCTCTAGTACCCACAAATTTATCACCACTGGTATCTACGCCATCACAACCTATAAAGCCATATTCTGATATTGTAATATTTTCCATTAACTTTTTTGTGTTTCTTGTGTTTCATATATGTTTCTGTAGCCATCTGCATTAAATGCATCTTTGACTTTGTATATTTTGTTATTTTTCTTGGAGTCGTCCATTATGTAGGTTGGTTTATCCTGTTCTGTTATGAAGTAGTTGTCTTTGTCATTGAATATGATCTTTATATCCGCCCAATCCCCATAAAAATACTCCGCCAAGGGCAAAGGGGCAAAGGGGTCTGGTAACAACTACAACCTTCAATACTAATACCGCCTCCAAAGTAAAAACAAGCTAAAATAAAAGATTAAGGCAATTAAGGCGTAAAAGGGTCAGTGCCAACAATATCATTGTCGTCCTATAGTATCAACATCGCATCACCATAGCTAAAAAATCTATAGTTGTGAGCGATGGCTTCTCTGTAGAGTTCAAGTGTCTTCTCTCTGCCTATGAAGGCACTCACTAACATGATGAGTGTACTTTTGGGTAGGTGAAAATTGGTCAAAAGATAGTTGACTCTTTGCGGAGGGTTGTGTGGATTGAGAAATAGATCACACTCTCCATCTCGCTTGCCGGTTCTGGCATAGTATTCGACTGTTCTTGTGACGGTTGTCCCGATAGCTAGTATATCCCGTTTGCTATCCAAAAGAGCAGCTGTCTTATCAGGGATATGGAAAAACTCTGAGTGCATAGGGTGATCGAGGATATGGTCTACCTCTACAGGCTTGAATGTCCCTGCACCTACATGCAGTGTGATCTTCTCTGTTCTGTGTCTCTCTTCAAGTTCTGCAAAAAGTTTTGGAGTGAAGTGCAGGGAAGCAGTGGGTGCAGCGACGGCACCGGCCTCTTTGGCAAAGAGTGTCTGATAGTCTCTCTCATCTTCTGCTCTATCCTCTCTATGCATATATGGAGGTAGCGGTATATGTCCTATCTCATCAAGTACCAAGACCAGCTCTTCAAAGCGAATGGGTCTATCGCAGTGGGTAAAAGTGACGATTCGTGATCCATCTATATTGAGTGCTGTTACGGTTGCCTTCAGCTCTTCATCAAATGAGAGTAGAGTTCCGACTTTGACACGACCTTTGATCAGAACTAGAGATCTTGTAGCATCGAGAGGCTTGTTGAATAGTAGTTCTACCTTGCCACCACTCTCCTTGGAGCCAAATAGTCTAGCTTTGATGACACGCGTATCGTTGAGTATAATATCACACTCTCTGGGAAGATGGTGCAGAAGTTTACTAAAGGTAGTATGTGTGATAGTATCACTCTTGCGATCATAAACCAACAGTTTTGCCCTATCTCTAGGATATATCGGAGTTGTGGCTATAAAGCTATCGGGAAGATGATAGTCATAGCTAGAGGTCAGCATCGGATCAAAAGCTTGATTCATATAATATCTCGCAGACTACTAAGAGTTCTCTGCATCCTCTGCATCCTCATCATCTTCTGACCTGTCAGGGTTGACCATACGAACGATCAAAATAGAGACACCATAGAGCAAGATAAGCGGACCTGCCATCAATAGCTGGGTAATGACATCAGGAGGTGTCAATAGTGCAGCAAAAACAAAGATGATCAATACGGCATAACCAAAGAAATCTTTTAGGTTTTTATCTGTAATGAGTCCCAGCATACCTAGAAAGAAGAGGATGACAGGCAGTTCAAATGCTACACCAAATCCAAAGAGTATCTTGGTAAATATACTCACATACTCATCAAGAGTTTGTAGAAAGTTGACGAGATTTCCTGCAAACATCCACAAGAACTGAAAGCCTAGAGGTATAACTATCCAGTATGCAAATGCTGTTCCCAATAGGAACATAAAAGTAGAGATACTTGCGAAGGGCAGGATATATTTCTTCTCATTATCATATAATCCCGGAGCTATAAAGAGCCAGAGTTGTGCGAAGACCACAGGCAGAGCAAAAAGAAAACCAGTAAATATAGAGATCTTCAAGGCTGTAAAAAAGATACCGATACCACCGATAAATGGGTCACCATCCACAACACCCACAAGTGGTGCTTTGACAAACTCTATGAGGGGTTGGTTAAATGCAAATGCGATAAAGGCAAAGACGATGATAGTCGCTACCGAGATCCCTAAGCGTTTTCTGAGCTCTACAAGGTGAGGTTTGATACCTTCAAACATTAGGCTTCTCCCCCTTTGCTCTGGCTCTCTTTTTTGCTCTTCTCAAATGTGACACTATCTCTTTTCGGTTCCACCTGAGTAGCAACTCTATCTTTATCTGTCTCTACGAGACTCTTCTGGGCACTATTGAGTGCATCGTTGATATCATCCATGGGGTTGATGCCAATGTTTTTAAATCCTTGCAATTCACTTGAGGCTTCATCTAGCTGTTTTTTGTAGCTCAATGCCTCCTCTTTGAGTTCTGAGATCTTCATCTCCTCATCAAGACTGCTCTTGGCATCACCAATAGCCTTCTTGACACTTTTCATAAATTTCGCTACCTTTACCATAGCATCAGGTAGTTTATCTGGTCCCAAAAAGAGGATAGCGATCACAGCGATCAGTAGTATTTCAGTAAAACCCATACCAAACATGAGTAGCCCTTATATAATATTTATCGGTATCTTATCTAAAAAAAGGTTAATCCCGAAATATGCAATAGAGATTACCAAACTAGCATCTATCATTGCACCTAGTGCATTTGCGAGAAAATCATCTATTAATCAATCAAATAGAGTGCAACTTCATCTGCTAAGAAGAGGTTCGGATTTTGATAGGTTGAACCATCAAAGTTTAGTTTCTCTCTGTTGACAAGCCAATCAGCTCTCTTCTGTGCTTCTGTTGAGAGGAGCTCTTTTTTGACACCGACAGTGCTGCGAAGCCCTAAAAATATCCTCTCTGTTAAGATATCCTTTCTGCTTAATATCTCTCTGCCTATTTTTAGTGGATCTGCTATATAGTCATCTATGTCTGTTTGTGGATAGTAGCGTATATCTCCTAGGAAACCTACGGCACCTGCACCTGCACCTATATAGTTCTCTAGTCTCCAGTAGCCTCTGTTGTGTCTACTCTGATAAGTTCCGAAGTTGGATATTTCATAGTGTTCAAAACCTCTATCTTTGATCTCTTTGGCGACAAAATGTGCCAATTCATCACTCTTTTGTTGAACTTCCGGTGTTTTGGCAAAGATAGTATTCTCTTCGATAGTCAACTCATAAGCAGAGATATGATCTATAGGCAGCAATAGAGCTTGCTCTATATCATTGAGGATTATCTCTCTGTTGTCACCTTGATAGTTATAGATAAGGTCTAGTGAGATATGTTGTATACCCAATGATTTGGCACTTTTTATAGCTTGGAGTGCTTCTTGCGGAGAGTGAGCTCTGTTGAGTGCTTTGAGTTTGTTGCTATCGAAACTCTGGACACCAAAGCTAACCCTGTTGACTCCTAATGCTCTCATACCCTTGAGCCACTTCGGGCTTGCGGAGTTTGGATTGGCTTCAGTGGTGATCTCAGCATCACTCTTGAGATAGGGGTATAGCAGTTCAAAAATAGGAGAGTAGAGATCAGCTGAGATGGTAGAAGGGGTTCCCCCGCCTATAAAAACAGTATCGAGTGAATGGTACTTCAGATCAAAGCGTTTTAGTTCAAATAGTAACTGTTTGTAGAGTGCAAGCATATAAGATATTCGTGTATCAAATTTATCAACATAGGAGTTAAAACTACAGTAGTGACATTTGGAATCACAATAGGGAATATGAATATAGAGAAGCATTTTGTCCTTCATTTCAAATGGTTATAATCCCATTTTAGATAAAATAATAGCAGAAATAAACATGAGTACCTTTATGTTTAAAAATTTAGGAAGAGTAATAGAGATGCAGAAAAGAGAGGGGTATCGCCCAAATGTTTCAGCTGTTATACTCTCTTCAAAATATCCGGAAAGATGCGAATTTTTTATCGCACATAGAAGTGACATTAGAAACGCTTGGCAGTTCCCTCAGGGTGGTATCGATGAGGGTGAGACACCCGAAATAGCTCTCTATAGAGAGCTCCAAGAGGAGATCGGTTGCAGTGATGTAGAGATCATTGCAGAGTATCCGGAGTGGGTCACTTATGACTTCCCAAATGTGATATCCAAAAAAATGTACCCTTTCAAAGGGCAGACGCAGAAGTATTTTTTGGTTCGTCTCAAGAGTGGTGCCCAGATCGATCTACAAGCATTTGAGATTCCAGAGTTTGAAGAGTATGACTTTGTAGCATACGAAGATTTATTTGACAGAATCACCTATTTTAAGCGTAAACCTTATCGTAGAGTGATGGACTATTTTATAAAAGAAGGATTTATTTAAATGTTGATCGTGCAGAAGTATGGTGGAACCAGTGTTGGTGGGTTAGATCGTATTGAAAATGTTGCCAATCGTGTAGCTAAAGCCAAAAAAGAGGGTAACGATATCGTAGTTGTAGTATCAGCGATGAGCGGAGAGACCAATAAGCTGGTTGAGTATGCCGGACATTTTTCTAAAACCCCTGCAAGACGCGAAATGGATATGCTGTTGAGCTCTGGAGAGCGCGTGACATCCGCACTGCTCTCTATAGCGTTGCAAGAGATGGGTGTGGACGCTATAGGGATGACCGGTCGTCAGGCAGGTATCAAAACAGACAACAACCACACTTATGCCCGTATCGAATCTATAGATACAGCCGCTATGGATAGAGAGTTGAAAGATGGCAGAGTGATTATCGTTGCCGGGTTCCAAGGTATCAATAGTCATGGACGAGTAACGACACTTGGCAGAGGTGGTTCTGACCTCTCTGCTGTAGCGATAGCCGGTGCATTGAATGCAGACAGCTGTGAAATATATAGTGATGTAGATGGTATCTATACCACTGATCCCAGGATAGAGCCAAGAGCAAAAAAGATGGATTTTATCTCTTATGATGAGATGCTTGAGTTGGCAAGTTTGGGAGCTAAAGTACTACAGAGCCGTTCAGTTGAGTTGGCTAAAAAGTTGTCTGTCAAGATCGTAGCAAAGAGCAGTTTTTCAGAAGCTGAAGGAACCGTTATCGCAAAGGAGAGTAGAGATATGGAAGAGGTACTAGTCAGTGGTATTGCACTAGATAAAAATCAAGCCAGAGTGACGCTGAGACAAGTGGTTGATAGACCGGGAATTGCAGCAGAGATATTTACCTGCCTAGCTGATGAGCAGATCAATGTTGATATGATCATCCAAAATGCCAGTGCAGATGGTACAACCAATCTAGGATTTACTGTTCCGGAGAGTGAGTTGGATAGAGCTAGAGAGGTGATCACTCAATTTGATTATGATTTTGGGACTATAGATTTTGATGATAGTATCTGCAAAGTTTCAGTTGTAGGTGTTGGTATGAAGTCACATAGTGGAGTTGCTGCAAAAGCTTTTTCTATCATGGCAAAAAACAATATCAATATTGAGATGATCAGTACGAGTGAGATCAAAGTCTCTATGATCATCGCTGAAAAATATGGAGAACTTGCAGTCAGAACACTTCATGAAGTCTACGAACTGGATATATAGCGACTTATGCAGAAGCTACTTAACTGGACACTAGAGACGATCCGTGGGGATGAGTCAGAGTTTAGCTGGATGGAGGAGTATCGATACGACTGGGCACCTCTGGTTCAGAGTGCTACAGCCAAGATACTTGATGGGCAGACAGTATTGATATTGACTGATGATGAGAACCATTGGTTTGGTGATTATGTAACGACCAAGATCAATTCACTTCATAGCAATCGTCCCTTTCTTTCGTTTTATCTTTTGAGATCAATTTTCCCCAACTTCTCTAGTGTTATCTCTACACAGGAGATAGAGCTTTTGGAGGATATGTTGGATATCTCTTATCCCAATGGTTACTTTATCTGGTATATTGGCAGGGGGGATCATCCATATACTAAGTTTGTCTATCGCAGTGATGAGAACTTTATGTGGGTGATAGATGAAGAGGTGCAAAATAGTTTCCCTCTTCGCGGTAGTGATGCTCTGCGTGATATCAAGCTCTTGCAGCTCTATAAGCTTTTTGATCAAACTATCAATGTGGCACTTTTTGGTGAGTTAGATTTAGGGTCATGAGATTAACTAGTCAAGTCATTATCACTTCCCGCATAGAGGAGACGATAGGGAGGCTTGATGCACTACGCCATGACGAATATATAGTTAAGATCATCAAAGAGGAGATGTTTCTCGTAGAGGATGCCAAGCTAGCTATCGAAAAAGCCTATATGGCAAGTGAAGTAGAGACAGTCATAATCTTAGGTGCAAAAGAGTTCCCCCCTCTGATCCAAAACAGACTTCTCAAAGTGATCGAGGAGCCACCGCCTAGAGTATCTTTCATACTCTTGACCCCATCAAAAGCTACAATACTGCCAACTATACGGTCGAGACTGCCGATCACTGTACTGCGAGAGAAGCAGGAGAGTGAAGAGTTTGGACTAGATATGAGACAGCTAGATCTTGCATCGGTTTATGTATTTATCCAAGAGCAAAAACGCATAGATAGGATCAAGGCAAAACCTCTTGTCGAGAAGATATCTACAGAGGCTATGAGATCGCAGAGATTTGATCTGGATGAGAATACACTGCAACTTTTTCAAAATGCATTCAAGGCGTTGGATGTTGGGTCGCCTCCACAGTTTGTATTGACTACTCTGTTGCTGAAACTCTTGGCACGAAAAAAACGATAAGGAGTACCCTATGGAGATCTATCGACTCGGAGAGATGGCAGATAGGGAGGTGTTGCTCAAAGAGCTAGGTGTTGAGAGTGGCGGTGTTGCTATCATGTCTGGCAAGATGGAACTCTTCTGTTTTTATATCAAAGATCTTCGTGCCCCTGCTGCCAATATCCTCAAACAAGATGCTCTGAGTATAGGTGCTGATCTGGCAGTACCTAGTGGTGTGATCACTTGTGAAGAGAGTCACTATGATTGTATATTGATCGGTACGAAAAAGCATATCAAAATTCTCTCTCGCAAAGAGTTGGCTCAACCTTTTGGACTCAAGGCAGTGGCAGGGGAGCTGAAACAATTTCTCCATACCAAAGATCATCCTATGAAGATCATGGGTGTCATCAACGCCAACAGTGATAGTTTTTTTGCTGGCAGTAGATTTATGGCAGAGGATGCGATAGCAAAGATCAAAAAGATGATAGAGGATGGTGCTTCCCTTATCGATATAGGAGCTCTGTCCAGTCGTCCCGGAGCCAAAGAGGTGAGTTGTGAGGTAGAGCTGGAGCGTATCAAACCTATCTGTGATATCATCAAATCAGAAAGACTCTACGATAAGGCACTATTCAGTATAGACAGTTATAGACCTGAAGTGATCAATTATGCACTCCAGAGTGGTTTTGGACTGATCAATGATATCAGTGGGGCTTCGGATGAGAGGGTGATAAAGTTGGCTGTCAAATATCGGTCCAAACTCTGCATCATGCATATGAGTGGTACTCCAGAGACAATGCAGCAAAATCCTCACTATGGGGATGTGATGGTTGAGGTGAGTGATTTTTTTGAAGAGCGTATCTCTAGATGTGAAGCTCTAGGAGTTGCTCTTGAAGATATTGTTTTGGATGTTGGTATAGGTTTTGGCAAGAGCTTGGAGCACAATCTAACACTTATCAAAAATCTACAACACTTCAAAAAATTTGGCTGTGAGATTCTCATAGGTGCAAGCAGAAAGTCGATGATAGACAAGATCACCCCCACCCCCACAGAAGAACGCCTCCCTGGCACACTGGCGATTCATCTCAAGGCAGTAGAGAGTGGTGCTTCTATTGTGAGGTGTCATGATGTGTCAGAGCACCAGCAGGCTTTGAGAGTCTGGAGAGCAATGAGGTAATTATTTATCAAGTCATCGGCAGTATTACCTTGAATAGTACACCATCAGTAATATTTTCAACTTGTAGCTCTCCATCACAATGCTCTTCTGTAATGATTTTACTCATATAGAGCCCAAGTCCAGTCCCATTTTTTTTACTCTTTGTTGAAAAATATGGATCAAAGATATTTTCTATGATCTCCTCTTGTATGCCTCCGCCGTTATCACTGACTTCTAAAATATATTTATCACTCTCCTTGGGGTAGCCTAAACTAGCATTTATCATTCCATAGTCGGGTTAAAGGACTACTTAAAGCCCAACGAAAGGAGACATAATAAATAGTATACAATAAAAATCCTATACCCTTAACTAATTTTTAGATAAAATCATAGATTAAGAAGATAAGGCAAATAATGACCAATATAGAGTACGATAAAAAAACAGAACTCCTTAAAAGATGGGCAAAGGCTTATTATGTCGAGGATAACCCTATAGCCACAGATGAAGAGTATGACAAGCTCTATCATGAAGTAGTGGCATATGAAGAGAGGTATCCCGATCAGATAGCAGAGGATTCACCTACCAAGCGAGTAGGGGGAGTTGTCCGTGATGAGTTTAGCAAAGCTAAGCATATCAAACGGATGTGGAGTATGGAGGATGTCTTTACTACAGATGAAGCTCAGGAGTGGCTGGATAGAGTGGTCAAAAATGTAGGTGAGTGTGACTACTTTTGTGAGCCCAAGTTCGATGGTGCGAGCATGAACCTGCTCTACGAGAATGGCAAGCTGGTTCGTGCCACTACACGGGGGGACGGTCTCATAGGTGAAGAGGTGACAGATAATGTCCGTACGATTCGCTCTGTTCCTTTGGCGGTAGATTATGAAGAGTTGATCGAGATTCGTGGTGAAGTGGTGATACGAAAAGATGATTTTGAAGCGATCAACAAGGAGAGACTAGAGGAGGGTGAGCAGGTTTTTGCCAACCCTCGCAATGCAGCAGCGGGAAGTCTCAGACAGTTAGACTCCTCCGTCACTGCCAAACGGCGTTTGGTATTTTACCCTTGGGGCTTAGGTGAAAACAGTCTGGAGCAGGCGATGCTCTCTGAAAAGATGGATTTTATCTATGATCTGGGATTTTTTAGACCTCCGTATGTCCAAGAGTGCCATAGTATCGAAGAGATAGAGACTTTTTATCACAAACTGATCTCTCTGCGTGATGAGATACCTGTGATGATGGATGGTATGGTCATCAAAGTAGATAGAGTCAGCCAGCAGGAGGATTTAGGCTATACGGTGAAGGTTCCCAAATGGATGTGTGCATATAAGTTCCCGGCAGTCGAGAGAGTCACCAAGGTAAATGCCATCACTCTACAGGTAGGTCGTACAGGTGTCATCACGCCTGTAGCAGAGGTCGAACCTGTAGAGATAGAGGGAGCTATCATCTCTCGTGCTACACTGCACAATTTTGATGAGATAGAACGCAAAGGTTTGATGATAGGTGACTCTGTTATCCTGATCCGTTCAGGAGATGTGATACCGAAGATCACCAAAGTATTGATAGATAGACGAGATAGTTCAGAGTCACCGATATCAAGACCCACCGAGTGTCCTACCTGTGGCTCTGAACTCTTAGATGAGGGGACACTGATCAAGTGTCAAAATCTGGACTGTCCCGATAGAGTTGTCAACTCCATCATACACTTTGCCAAAAAAGGGTGTATGAATATAGATGGTCTTGGCTCCAAAATAGTAGAGATGCTGGTCAGAGAGGAGAAGATCAGAGATATACTAGGACTCTATAGACTTCAATTTGCAGATTTGGAGGGGATGGAGGGCTTCAAAGAGAGACGCATCAACAATCTACTAGATGCTATCATAGATACCAAAGGCACTCCACTTGCCAAACTCCTCTCTGCTATGGGTATTGAGCATATCGGTGAAGTCGCTGCCAAGTCGGTCGCACTGGAGTTTGGTTTGGAGTTAGTCGATGCCACACTTGAAGAGCTGGTGGCTATAGATGGTGTCGGTGAAGAGATGGCAAACTCATTTTTGGAGTTTATGAGGGTGAACTATGACTTTGTATTGAAGTTGTTCGATGTGATCGAACCTACGGTTGAAGAGAAGGTTGAAGCGGCAGAAAACCCCTTTAAAGACAAAATAGTCGTGTTGACAGGCAGTATGTCGGTAAGTCGCGGCATCATCAAAGAGATGCTGGAAAAGCTTGGAGCCAAAGTAAGTGGCTCTGTGAGTAAGAAAACAGACTATCTCATCTATGGTGCAGAGGCAGGAAGCAAGCTGACAAAGGCAGAGAGTCTAGGGGTCAAAACCCTGACTGAGGATGAGATGAGAGGGATGATAGATAGATGAAATATGTGAAAAATATATTGGTATTTATAGGTGCAGGTGCTGTAGTATTTGTAGTGATTGCAATGATCTCTGCTTTTTACTATGCGACAGGAGATCGTACTGCTGATCATACTATTGTAGACAAAAAAGATGTCCGTTTTGTTCTCAACTGGTCCAGACTAGGTGAAGATAGGATCAAATCTGTAAAACATAGCTACATATCCAAACGCTCTTTGACGGGTGATCATATAGATGCATATGCCATAGAGATAACGGGTCTATCCATAGATGAGCTGGAGAGTCAGGAGGGTATCAAGTGGACGAGAGGCGACAAGGTAGATGGAGTTTTCAAAGAGGCGATAGAGTTGGCTAGTGGTTTTACCAATTTGGATAAGTTGGCTTGGTTCCCTAGCAGGGAGCAGCTGCTATCAGATAAAATCTATATGAACTCTTGGGCAACTATGCTGCATGGTGAGCAGGTGACTTCAGCACAGTTGATATTTGCAGCTCCCTCAAAAAATATGGTCTACTATGTGAGTGTTAGTATATAGTCCAAAAGTCAAATTGGATTTTTTGAGCAATAGGTTAAACTTTATTCAAAAAGATATTATCAAGAAAGCACTTAAGTATCCTGGGCGTGTATTTACAGCTGCAGAGATATCTCTAGATTATGACTTAGCTGTAAATACTGCTCGTTCATACCTCAATAAACTAGTAGAATATAAGGTATTTTCAAACTATAAAGATGGCAGAACGAAGGCATACATAGCACCTGCAAAACTATATGATATATTATTAACCCGAAATATGCAATAGAGATTACTAAACTAGCACTTATCATTGCACCTAGGGTATTTGCGAGAAAATCATCGATTAACCTTTTGGTTAACCCTAGATTTTTACAAACACCCTAGGCACAAACATAAACTCTATTTTAGCAATTCTATTGCATAATTCGGGATTAAAGGCGAAATAGATGAGACTAGACAAATACCTCGTAGAGGAGGCGTACTTTGAGAGTCGCAACCGTGCGTTGGATGCGATCAAGGCCGGGAGAGTAAAGGTAGATGGCAAGGTAGTCAAACCCTCGGTCAAGATAGGCAGTGACAATATAGTAGAGGTAGCAGATGAGAAGTTTTATGTCTCTAGGGCTGCTAGAAAGTTGGAGAATTTTTTGGCTGACAACCCTATCGAGCTACGCGGTAAACGAGCATTGGATATCGGCTCTAGCACAGGAGGGTTTGCACAGATTTTACTGGAAAATGGTGTAGACTCTTTGGCTTGTGTCGATGTGGGCAGTGATCAGCTGCACCACTCACTCAAGAGTGATAAACGCCTCTCATTGTATGAAAATAGAGATATCAGAGAGTTTAGCTGTGAGGGCTCTTTTGAAGTGATCTCTTGCGATGTCTCTTTTATATCCATTTTGCAAATTATCGAAGATATCGATAGGCTGAGTGGAGAGGGGAGCGATATCGTGATACTCTATAAACCTCAATTTGAAGTAGGCAGAGAGGTGAGGCGAGATAGTCGTGGTGTAGTGCAGGATTTAGATGCTATAGAGAGCAAAAAGAGAGATTTTGAAGCAGAGATAGGATCTCTAGGTTGGAGAGTGCTATACCGAGCTCCATCACAAGTAGCAGGCAGGGAGGGAAACCTAGAGTATCTCTATCATTTCAAAAAAGAGGCGGGTGGTGAAGATTGAAGTTGACAAATAAGATCAAGTCGATAACTATCGGCTCTTTTGATGGGATACATATAGCACATAGGAGGCTGATAGATCAGGCAGATCTGCTTGTGGTGATAGAGCGGCACTCTGGCTATCTGACACCAGGATATAAGCGTGCTAACTACACAGATAAACCTTGTGCTTTTTATCTCTTTGATAAGGTAAAATCTCTAACTCCTAGAGAGTTTATGACACAGCTAAAAGAGGATTATCCTATGCTTGAGAGAGTTGTAGTTGGGTATGACTTTCACTTTGGGAGAGGCAAAAGCGGAGATGCAGAGCATTTGAGAGAGCTTTTTGATGGTGAAGTGGTCATCGTCAATGAGGTTAGCGAGGGTAACATCCCTGTCCATTCACGAACGATCAAACGCTATCTTGGAGAGGGTAACATGGCTATGGTTACTCAATTTCTCAAGAGAGCATATAGTATTGATGGAGAAATTATCCCCGGTCAAGGGTTGGGCAGGAGAGAGTTGGTTCCTACACTCAACCTGTCAGTCAGGCACTATCAGCTTCCTATGGAGGGTGTCTATGCAACAGAGACGAAGATAGATGGAGAGTGGCTACCCTCTGTTTCATTTTTGGGACATCGTGAAACTATAGATGGCTCTTATGCGATAGAGACACATATCCTAAGTGGTGATATTGGTATAGTAGATGGTGTCGTTTCGATGAGATTTATAGAGTTTGTCCGAGAAAACAAAAAGTTCGATGGCTTGGATGCTCTGAGACAAGCGATCGATAAAGATATAGAGATAGCAGAGAGTTTGATAAAAGATTTTAGGATGATAGATTGATAAAAGATCAGGTTTTTGCCACTAAAATAGAGAAGAAATTTGAGTTTGATGAGGCTGTAGCTTCTGTGTTTGATGATATGCTCAGTCGCTCTGTTCCATTCTATGATGAGGTGCGAAAGCTGATGATATCACTCATACTGACAGAGCAAAAAGAGGGAAAATATATCTTGGATCTTGGAGCATCTACAGCCAAATTTTTACTCGATCTGTATAGCAGAATGGATGTAGGTATGCATCTCAAAGGCATAGACAACTCTCAAGCTATGTTAGATCGTGCAGAGCAGAAGTGTCAAGCTTTTGGTGCTGATATAGAGTTGGAGTTTGCAGATATGCTTACATATGGCTATAAGAACCAAGATGTGATAGTGGCGAACTATACTCTACAGTTTATCCGTCCGATGCAGAGGATAGAGCTGGTCAAAAAGATATACAATGGACTCAATGAAGGAGGGACTTTTATATTTTCTGAGAAGGTTGTATTTGATGACAAAAAGATAGATAAAGATATGATAGATATCTACTATGCCTATAAAAAGCAGCAGGGGTATAGTGATTTTGAAATCGCACAAAAGCGAGAGGCACTAGAGAATGTCCTCATACCATTTACGATCAAAGAGAATATGCAGATCTGTAGAGATGCAGGATTTAGCTCTATCGAAACTATCTTTCAGTGGGCAAATTTTGTTACTTTTATTGCAAAAAAGTAGGATAGATAGTGATTTGACTTTTGATTTATCTGATATTTTTCCATTGTAGGGTATAATCATCAAATTTATTTTTGGGATGATCCCATCGAGAAGGATATAGATATGAGTTGGAGTCCAAGTAGCTGGAGAGATTTTCCTATCAAGCAGCAGCCTGTCTATCAGGATCGAGAGTTATTGAAGAGAGTAGAAGCGGAACTCGGTAGTTATCCTCCATTGATCTTTGCTGGAGAAGCGAGGAACCTCAAAGATGATCTTACTAGAGTAGGTCGCGGGGAAGCTTTTTTACTTCAGGGAGGAGACTGTGCAGAGAGTTTTTCTGCATTTTCTGCCAGCAATATCAAAAATCTCTTTAAGCTTATGCTGCAGATGAATATGATCTTGATGTACTCATCAGGCAAAAAAGTTGTCAAAGTAGGACGAGTTGCAGGACAGTTTGCCAAGCCTAGAAGTAGTGATTTTGAGAGTGTAGATGGCGTAGAGCTGCCTAGTTATCGAGGAGATATAGTCAATGATGTTGAGTTCTCTTCAGCTGCTCGTATTCCTGATCCCAAGAGATTGATCAAAGCATACAACCAGTCAGCAGCGACTATGAATCTACTCAGAGCATTTTCCAGAGGTGGCTTAGCTGATCTCAATGAGGTGCATAGATGGAATCTTGACTTTATCAAGGGTTTTCCTCTAGGTGAAAAGTATGAAGAGTTGAGTGACAAGATCGATAGAGCTATGAAGTTTATGGAGGCATGTGGTATAGATAGCAAAAATACACCTCAGCTGCATCAAACTACGATCTATACTTCTCATGAAGCACTACTGCTCAACTATGAAGAGGCATTGACACGCAAAGATAGTATTACAGATGATTGGTATGACTGCTCTGCACATATGTTGTGGATAGGTGATCGTACAAGAGATCTCGATGAGGCACATATCGAATATTTCCGTGGGATCAAAAACCCTATCGGCTGCAAAGTCGGACCTAGTATGCAAGAGGATGAGTTGATCAAGCTTATAGATGCATTGAATCCTGACAATGAAGAGGGGAGACTCAACCTCATCGTGCGTATGGGTGCAGATAGAGTTGAAGATCACTTCCCCAAACTCCTCAGAAGAGTGAAATCAGAAGGTAAAAATATAGTTTGGAGTTGTGACCCTATGCATGGCAATGTTGAAAAGAGTTCAACAGGATACAAAACTAGGGACTTTGATAATATCCTCAGAGAGGTCAAGCAGTTTTTCAAAATTCATGAGAGTGAAGGAACAGTTGCAGGTGGTATTCACCTTGAGATGACTGGAGAAGATGTAACTGAGTGTACCGGAAGTCAATCTAGTGCTATCACCGCTGATGATCTTGGAGATCGCTACCATACCCAGTGTGACCCAAGACTAAATGCCAACCAGGCACTCGAACTATCCTTTATGGTTAGTGATACACTTAAGGATATTCAATAAAATAGTTTAAATATAATTTTCCAGGAGATAGTCATGACTATACTTTTACAGATATTAGGTGCTTTACTATTGGGTGCAGTGTTATTGATTTTGGGCTTTTATCTCTATATTCGTATCAAGATGGGCAAATATGCAGATATGGATCTGGAGAAGGATTTGACTCCGTTGATCATACATCTCAATGAAGAGTGTCTGCCTGATTGGGTGGAGACTCCCAAAGCTGTAGCTATAGCTGATGAACTAAAAAATCTAGGCTTTATAGAGGGTAAATCCTATATCGTAGTCGAGATGGATGGTTTTGAACTGAAATCATACCACAAAGCACCCTTTACTGCTGTGATGTATAGTCACCCTATAGCAGGTAACTGGATAGATATCATGGCCAATACCAAAGATGACTATGAGTATACAGTAACCAATGCTCCTATGGGAAGTGAGATGGATATACCACCTAATACAGAAAAATATTTTCTAGTAGATGATACACCATCTCAACTCTTTGCCAAGATCAAAGAGCTAGTAGGTGACAAAGAGTGTCAAGAGATAGATATAGATAATTTTCGAGAATCTTTTGAGAGTGCTTACAAAAAAGAGATGCAGTGGAAAAACAAAAATGGCGGTATCAGCTTTGAAGAGTTTATAAAGATAGCTGAAAATGACCCGCAAAACTACTCAGATGATATCATAGACGAAGCCTTTGTAGACGCAAAGAGAAAAGAGCTTCACAAGTGGCACAATGGAGCTCTTGAAGTCTATAGAGAAGCTGAGGGTATCTCTAGTGAAGATTTTTATGATATCTCATACACTCTACTGATAGTACCTATCAAAACAGACTCTACCGCTTTCATCCACTATCTAAGTGATATTGGTTTTATAACAGAAGAGAAGAGGGACAAACTAGAGAAGATATACGAAGATGAAGAGAGTATAGTAGAGCTATTTGACAAGATAAATGATAGCTTCTCTCCGCAGTTGCGTGCAGTAGAGAAGGGCAAGACAGATTATCCTATCGATATAGTCATATACAAGATGCATCAGGATTTTTTATAAGGGCTGCGGTGTGATAGATCCTATCGATATAGTCATATACAAGATGCATCAGGCAGATTGAGTTGGGGGGATCTCCCTATACTCTGCTAGACTCTACCCTTTATTATCAACTCTTTGAGTTCAGATATCTCATATCTTAGGGATTCTATCTCATTGCCTAGATCTTGCTCGCTGTTTAGCTCTTGCCTATTGCTTGGATTTTGACTACACTCTTTGGATTTCTCTTCGTCATTTATGACTGCCATGGCATCTACGACTATGGCTACTATGAGGTTGACCATGATGAATGTGGCTATAAATATAAAGATAATAAAAAATATCCATGCTAGTGGGTAGACTTCCATAATGGGGCGTACGATGCCCATAGACCAAGACTCCAGAGTCATAATCTGAAAGAGAGTATAAAATGACTCTCCTAGTGTTCCAAACCATTGAGGGAACTCATCTCTAAAGAGTTGTGTCGCCATAATAGAAAATGTGTAGAAAAATAGCACTAAAATAGCAGCTATTGAGAGCATCCCCGGTATGACATCTGCTAGGGCTGAGACTATTTTTCTCATTTGCGGTATGACAGTGACGAGTCTAAAGAGACGCAAGACTCTGAGCACTCTAAGTATCTCAAACCCTTCACTTACAGGTATCACAGAGATAGCTACTACAAAGAAGTCAAAGAGACTCCAAGGATCCTTGAAGAACTCTACTCTATAGATATATATGCGCAGTACAATCTCTATGACAAAGATAGTAACCACAAAGTGGTTGAACAGCTCTATAGCACCACCAAAACTCAACATAAAATTACGAGATGTCTCTAGCCCCATAGTGATACCATTGAGTACGATGAGTGTAGTTATAAAGTATTGAAACTTTTTGGAATCTATAAATAGTTTAATCTGGTTGAACATATACCTGCCTTTTAAAATTTCGGCATTTTAATTTTTATTGGTTGAGAGATAACTTAAATCTGATTTTCCAAACAAAATTTGTTGTTTGTATCCTGACCCTAAAGGATTATCACTTCTGTTTTTTACTATCTTCGCTATATTATAACGGTTTTAGTAGATTTTCTAATTCAATTAAGCTACAGATCTTTTTATCAAAGTGCTTAATATTGTTACTAATTAAAGTACAATCATTTTCTATAGCTATACTAGCAATCATTAAATCCATATCAGCAATAACATTACCATTTTTTTTCAATCTTGCTTTTTCTTTTGCAAAAATTAGACTTGATATTTGAGTGAATTCCAATACTTTGAAACTGTCCAAAAAGGGCTCAATTACTTTTAAATTTTGATTTATTTTAGCAGAGTTGTAAGCACCATAAATCAATTCAGTATAATTTATTCTTGAAATATATAAATCATCTACTGGAATTTGGGAGAGTCTTTCAACAACTTCCTTTTTTCCTTTTAAAAAGTATATTAATATGTCACTATCAATTAAATATTTTTTCATTAAAGGTCTAACTCAAAGTCTTTAGAATTTTTGTCATCTTTAATATTTTGTAACATGTAGTCAGCATCATTACTTTTTAGTTTACCTGCAAACTGCAATAATTGGTTATGCTTTAAATTATTTTGTTTTGAAAAAAAGCTTATGGCTCTTTCTATAACTTCTGTTTTTGTTGTATGAAGCTCTTCTGTTAATTGATTAAGTGTAACAATAACACTCTCTTCTAGTCGTAGATTTACTGCTCTTTTCATGACAACTCCTTTGTCTTTACGATATTATACATTAATTATAAAAAATTGTAAAGATGAATAGATTAAGGGGCTTCATTTATAACGAGATTAAGTTTAAGATGCTCTTTTAGTGTTTTTTGATATGCAGGTCTATTGACTTTATCAGTAGTTATAACTTTTTGTTTTTGTATCTTTTGGAGTAGTTCTAGCTCTTCTTCTTTTAGTTTGGCTCCTATTGTATCTTGTATGTTTTCATAGTTTAGTTCTTGTAGTAGTTTTGAGTGATGAGTACAAGCTATGGATGTTTGTCTATTGGCTATGACTGCTCCTAGTGTATATGGGTACTCTCCTACTTCATCTACTAACTTAGCCTCTATAGGGCTTTGTTCTATATATCTTATCAGCGTATAGTAGTATTCATCACTTGTGATATAACGAGAGTAGAACCTAC
>JAYEOM010000029.1:2274-21463 GCA_034722955.1 Campylobacterota bacterium | reverse complement strand
TTTAACGCCATAGAAAAAAAGATATATGAAGGTGTGATTTTGGATATCACTGTTTTAAATATCGACTATATTGCTCAAAAACAGGTGAAGGATCTGCAAGAGTTTCTCGTATTGATCAACAGGGTATTTCAAGTAGTTGGCGGCTCCAACGAGACTATGGGGAGTGCACTGCAGATCCCAAATAACGATCTCGAAGATAATTTGCAGTATATTTGTGCCCAAAAATTTAAATGTGATATGATCATCACCAATGATAAAGATTTCTACAGTGATAGCATGATGCTGATGTCCAGTTTGGATTTTATAGACAAGTATTTGAGCTGAGATAAAAAATACAAACGAGTCGGTCTTCTACAGCAGGGGCTTTAGCGTATTTTTAAGACTTGACAAGGAAAAAAATCATAAATGAAGCGTTGGATAGAGTATTGCCTTTGACATCTAGTTATGAAAAGAGTAGTAGCAACCTTATTCAAAGCCATAAAACCCTATAATTTATCTCATAATACAGTAGAAGTAATCTACCAAAAGGTTGAGTAGTGATGTATGATTATCTAATAGTAGGTGCAGGATTTGCCGGGGCGGTGATGGCGGAACGGATCACTACTCTGCTAGGCAAAAGCGTAAATATCATCGAAAAACGCTCTCATATTGGGGGTAACTGTTTTGATACTATAGATACCAATGGCATTCGCATACATCAGTATGGACCCCACCTTTTCCATACAGACAACAGAGCTGTCATTGACTATCTATCCAATTTTACTGATTGGGAATCTTATGAGCATGAAGTATTGGCATCTATCGAAGGGAGGGAGGTACCGATACCTTTCAACCTCAATAGTATCGATATGCTTTTCCCTGAAGAGAGAGCCAAAAAGCTTGAAGCCAAACTGATAGAGCGATATGGCTATGGAGACAAAGTACCCATTCTGGAGTTACAAAAAACAGATGATACTGACCTAAAGGAGCTTAGTGACTATATTTACAAAAATGTTTTTTTGAACTACACCATCAAGCAGTGGGGGATGAGACCTGAAGAGATAGATCTCGATGTCACAGCGAGAGTACCTGTCCATATCAGCAGGGACAACCGCTACTTTCAAGATAGATATCAACAGCTGCCAAATGAGGGCTATACGGCTCTATTTGAAAGGCTATTGGCACATCCTCTGATCGCCCTCTCTCTTGATACACCCTTTCAGAGTGAGATCAAAATAGAGGGCGACCAGATCTATTACCGTGGTGAGCCCTTTGGGGGAAAATTGCTATTCACGGGTATGATAGATGAGCTCTTTGATGAGTGCTTCGGATCGCTTGACTACCGTTCTCTTCGGCTCGATTTTGAATACATTTCAAAAGAGTGGTATCAAGCCAAGAGTGTCATCAACTACCCCAATGAGTATGACTTTACACGCATTACAGAGTTCAAACATATCCACCCCGTGACGACCGAAAATACAACTATCCTCAAGGAGTACCCACAACCATACATACGAGGAGAAAATCTACCCTACTACCCACTCTTTAGACTAAAAGATCAAGAAAAATATAGGAGATATGCTATGAGAGCACAAGAGATAGAGAACCTTATACTTATAGGGAGACTTGCTGAATACAGGTACTATGATATGGATGATATCGTATCTAGGGCATTAGAACTTTTTGAGGAGATATTTTGAGAAGTACTATACTAGTGGCAACACACAGACCATACCAGTTTCCTGAAGATCCACTCTATCATCCCATACAGGTAGGTACAGCACTTAGAACCATTAGGTTCGGTTACCTATATGATAGTAGTGGAGATAATATTTCAGATAAAAACGACACTTTTTGTGAGCTTACAGCACTCTATTGGGCTTGGAAAAACAGATATTTTGATGATAGTGACTATGTTGGACTAGTACACTATCGTCGTTATTTTGCAGGGGATGAGAAGTTTGCGAGCGATAAATTTGGAGAGCTCTCTATACTCGATGAGGATAGTATCAAAACCCTGCTCTCATCATATGATGTCATCGTCCCAAAAAAACGACACTACTACATCGAAACCATCTCTTCGCACTATGCTCATGCTCACTACCATAAAGATATGGATATACTCAGAGAGGTAGTTCTTGAGAGATCACCTGAGTATCTACAAGCCTTTGACCAAGTTTTGAAGCAACGATCACTCTATCTCTACAATATGTTTGTGATGTCCGATTCTCTCTTTGATAGCTACTGCCAGTGGCTCTTTCCTCTACTATTCTCGCTAGAGGAGAAGATCGATGTTAGTGGTCGCGATGCTTATCAGAAACGGGTTTTTGGATTTATGGGAGAGCGACTCTTCAATGTCTGGTTACGACACAACACTCTAAATACTGTTGAGTTAGAAGTAGTCAATCTAGAAGGAGAAGATCTATTTAACAAAGGTATGGAGATGCTCAAGCGCAAGATCTTCAGCAGGAGGAGGAGATCTTGATGCGTTACTTTGTCACTATGGCATCACTCTACATCTTTTTTCTCTTTGTCAATCTACTGGTCGCCCATACACTATCTAGCTATTTCATCAGCGATATAGCAGCACATCCTCTTGGTCACTACTTTTGGTTTATAGGGGTATATGCTCTCTTTTTTTTTGTCTTTGGGCTCTTTGGCAACCGAATGGCAAGCTCAACCCAATCGCTCAATATCATAAAAGCAGATACTCTTGCACTCATCGCACTATTTTCGATCCTTTTTGTCTCCAAGCAGAGTGAAGAGTACTCTCGTTTCATCGTTATCAGCTATTTTATGCTCAATCTACTACTGCCTCTGCCCATCTATTTTATCCGGCAGATACTGCTGAGATACCCATGGTTGCAAGAGCAGATTCTTGTGATCTGTGATGACGAAGGCTTGAAAAAAGTCCATGCTTGGTTCAACGGAAAGGAGACCTTTGGTTTTGTCATTGCAGAGACTATCCTACTCGAAGAGCATACTGATATACCTAGAGAGTTAGAGATGATCTCAAACCATCAATCATTCTACGCAGTAGTCGTGGCGATAGAGTCTGCCACTATGGATGAAACTTTTCAATGGCTAGAGACACTCCAAAAAGATTTTAGCCGCCTGCTTCTGTTGCCAAAACTTAGCAAAGTCCCACTCATAAATGCAGAGATCATCGGATCTATCACTCAAAAAGGTGTTGCATTTAGTATCAAAAACAATCTCCTCCATCCACTAGACAAGTTTATTAAAAACAGTTTTGATCTTATGCTAGCACTGCTCATTACCATCACACTTCTGCCTATACTTCTGATCATATACCTGATGATCATACTCCTAAGTCCGGGCAATCCCATCTATACTCAGATGCGTATCGGAAGGAGAGGTAAACCATTTGCTATCTATAAGTTCAGAACTATGCGAACAGATGCCGATGAAGCACTAGAGAGAGTGCTAGCTAGAGATGAAAATGCTAGGAGAGAGTGGGAGCGGGAGCATAAACTCAAAAATGACCCTCGCATCACCCCTATAGGCAACTTCCTACGCAAAACATCTCTCGATGAACTCCCACAACTATACAATGTCCTTCGTGGTGAGATGTCACTAGTGGGACCCCGTCCTATTGTCAAAAAGGAGATAGTAAAATATGGGGAGTATTTCCACTATTTTTCTGCCGTCAACCCTGGTATCACAGGTCTATGGCAAGTGAGCGGACGAAATGATATTGACTATATGGAGCGGGTACAGTTGGATGTATGGTATGTACGCAACTGGTCTATTGATCTCGATATCATGATTTTGATCAAAACACTAGACGCAGTTATATACAAGAGGGGGAGTTATTGATCCTTGCCGGATCTCTTTATCTTAAAGATCTTGATCCTCTCTGTCTCAGCTACCTTCTCAAAAAGATCTTTATCATATAGATCAAAGAGCATTGCTTGGATGAAAAAACTATCATAGAGCTCTTGGTCTAGCCAGATGAACTTATTTTGATAAACTATTACTTGACCTTTAGTCTCTTCATCTTTATGTTCAAATCGATAGCCCTTCTCTCTCTTGTTACCAGAGACTATAGTGACTGCCGAGACTGCTGTTTTGTTGCCTTTGGCATCTAGCACCTTGCCGTCACTGCTATCTAGTATATACGAATACCCCTCCACTAGGCTATGGTTGGAGGAGAAGGGCTTTACAAGATCAGTTATACGCACAACAGGCAGAGAGCCTGATGAACCACCCGTCAACTTCTCTCTTGAAAAGCTATTTAACACACCAAGATAATCCAACATCTTATGGTGAAGCATGATATATATATCACCACTCGGACTCTCTTTGGAGAGTTCTATATCTCTCTTGTCCATAGAGAAGAGAGCTGAGAGGTTATGCTCTTCCGCCAAGTATGGCAATACAAACTTATATCCCCTATCAACTGACTTCAATCTATTGTCACCTAAGATAACAGCTGTATTACGAGTGTACTCTGGATCTGAACTTATCAACATGCGAGCGATAATATATGAATCAGGACCACCGTGCCTACCATTGTCAACCAGAGTATTGTCATATCCGGTATAGTACCATAGGGGCCAGCCATAATCCCACCAGCTGATGATAGTATCTCTATCTTTCAAATCTTTTGAAATTGCCTTTAGTGCTTTTGCCTCAGGAGCATATATATTGGTCTTTAGCATTGCAGACATATTTATCATCAAAATATTATATATCATCAATAGCAAGATGAGCGTCGTCACATAGAATGGGAATCTACTGCTATATCTTGAGGGTTTGAGATATCTAGCAAAAAGCTCTTTCAGTAGATACAGGAGATAGGTAGCACCAAACGCCAATGCCGGTGTAGCATACATAGAGAAGCGTATACCGCCCCAAGCAGACAATGCACCAAGCACAAATAGTGGAGCCACAAAGAGCATAGGAGGATAGACTAGAGCAAAGAGTATATACCCTACTATCCCAACCATCAGATAAAAATCTGTCATAAAATGGGGAGCCCCAGAATCCCATAATCTTGAGGGTGATGCTTCACTAACAGACAGCAGGTCATTTGCATAAGAGTAGTCAATGCCATTTGTGCCGTAGTGCAGCTGAATATTTGGAGATAGATAGATCATTGCACGATGGAGATAGTGTGCCGGCCCTATATAGAGTGCTACTATAGCTATAGAGGAGAAGAGTACAAAAAAGTAGATTTTGGGAGATATCTTTCTATATCTGTTCAGTAGAGCAAAGAGCAGAAATAGCAGAGACAGAGCCAGCAGTTTTAATCCAAAAGAGATAGGTATAACAGATACTCCCAATAAAAATATGAGTTGTACCGCTGCCGCCTCTCTGCGATAGTAGACCAATACAACCACAAGAGAGACACCTATTATCAAGAGATTTATAATATTGGAGGAGTGATACCATAGTGAAAAGAGTTGCAAAAATAGAGCAGCAGTCACAGCGTAGCTCAGCTTTTTCTCCAGAATAGATTTGACTATAAATGCCAAAGAGAACAAGATCAAAAGCAGATTGACACCATCAGTGTCCATAAATCCCAAACTGGTTCGTGCATAGTAGTAGCTTTCACTCACTGCGATCAGAGAAGCTAAAAATCCCAGTGTGAGCTGGTTTATGCTCTTGGCTATCATCATCATAGGTACCACGATCAATGGTGCGATGATAACCGGGAGTATGAGCATCACCCACTCTACAGATATAGAGAAGAGAGAGGAGAGACCCGCCACAAGATAGCCGGTCAGATAGTCAGCACTCAGAGGGAGGTCACCCCCATCCAAAAGAACCTTCGCATAGTATCCATATCGTCCTGCATCCGGTGTCCAGATAGCCACAGGGTTGCCATCTTGCCAGAAAGCTTCTATCTGCAGTGCTTGCACCAGTGTTGTCAATCTAACAATCATCCCAAAGAGATAAGCAAAAAGTATGTAGAGTAAAAATTTTTTGCTACTACTGTTTTCTTGTGGCAACAGAAGTGAACTGATTGTTTTTTGTAGTCTTGTTGTGATAGTCAACAAATACTCCTTTGTATATAGTGAGATATATGAAGCTTTGTCTAATATCTTGGAGATAAAATACTCTTTAGATAAAATTAAATATTTCTAATTAATTTTATCTAAAAAATAAAATCTAAACCGTGCCTAGAGCTTTCTCTAAAGAGAAGCTCTAAACAGCAGCCATATATTTATTGGTCGTAGTCTATACCTGTACCTGCAAAGATATGAGTAGTTACAAGACCTTTTGAATTAGCAGCACTATTTGCCTGTGGACAATGTGACCCACCATCAGAATTATTCGAGACCTGAAGGTTATATTGACTATTGGTAAAAGTAAAACATTTTACTGCATTACAAGCCTGTGTGTCCTTATCATATACACCTCGTGCAGTATATGCAGAACCAACATCATTGATACAAGTCGATAGGTTGTTCAACTCTGTACTGATTTTAGCATCATCTCTAGTCGCTGCTAGTTTAGGGATGGCAACCGCTGCCAAAATACCGATAATAACGATAACAAAGATCAATTCGATCATAGTAAATCCGCGTTTCATGATAAACTCCTTGGAAATTAAGTACCAACTCAATAATTGGTCTATACAAATTTTACACTATAAAAGCTTTGGTAAATATTAAAATTTTGCAAAATTTTCTTATTGGATCTGTTTTGGAAAAAATTGAATATTTTGATATACTACCCATATCAGGAGTCATAGATTATGTTAATTATAAAAAATAGAAAAGCTTTCACCATGATAGAGTTGATCTTTGTTATCGTAATCATCGGTATTTTGGCAGCGGTTGCTATCCCTAAACTCTCTGCTACCAGATGGGATGCAAAGCTCTCGGTAAAAGCACAAAACATTATGACAGCAGCCAATGATATAGTCTCTTATGCAGTCGCCAGGGGAGAGACAACGGCTCATCTGTCTGATATGTCCGATAGTATCCGTGTCATGGTCAACCAAAATGAGGCGACTGACACAGGCAATCATATTGCCAATATCATCATAGAAGATAGTAGTGACTGTATCATCCTCAAGATCGACAATCCAGGATCAGAGAGTGAAACTCTCATCATAGAGTTTGGCAGTAGCAGTAACCACTACTGCGATAGATTGCGTCTGCTTATAGATATAGAGACTTTTCCCATACCTCTACGCGGTACTCTAATAGAGCATTAAGGCTACCCTAACCCAAAAAACAAGCTACATTAAGGATAAAAAATGCAACCATCTTGGTCAAACTGCCGTATCACTCTGCTACTCTATTTTGGGATTTTGATACTCCCTTTTAGTTTTTACTTTAACTACAGTGCCATACAGGATGCAGCATCCGATACAGCAGTCATGCATCAGTTGAGCAGGAGTGGCGGCGAGATGCTTGTTTATGAGCAGATAGATGATGAAGTCAAACGCGAAGAGATTGGATCTCGAATAGATCGAGACTTGGAGCGGCTCACGCCATGGTTTGAATCAAACAGGAGAATAAAGTTTTATGTCGGAGGGCGTACACTTCAAGAGGATTACGATAGAGTGCTATCCTGCTGGAGAGAACTCCGAGCAGATCCTGAGAACAAAAATGCATTGGAGTGCTGGAGAGCAGTGAAATCAGTCACTTTTACTGTAGACAAGATGCTCTCACTTAAACAAAATAGAGTTGAAAATATCTTCTATATCAGTTTTCTGCTTACTGTTATCTTTCTGCTTCTGATGATCTTTGTGGTGCGTGAATATATGCACAAGCAGTTATCAAAACATACTATCTATGATATTCCGACCAAACTCTTTAATCACAACTATCTCATCAGCCATCTAGAGAGTGCTTGTTCCAGATCGAAGCGTCACGACTACCCACTCTCTATGATCTCTGTAGAGTCAGCCAATCTCGACAGAAAAAGCAGAGTCTACACCAAGCAGGAGAAGTCACATATATCGTCCATCCTGGGAGGCTTGATCAACTCTCTCACACGCACCAGTGATATCGCTTGTCGTTATGATGAGAACCTATTTCTCATCATCCTGCCCGATACAGGTGTAGAGGGGGCTCCTATCCTTGAGGCACGCCTACGCCAAGCACTTGAAAATCACAACTTTATGGCATATCCTGATATGAGCTTCAAAGTTGTATCGACACAGTTTGATGAGTCAGAGAGAGTTGAAGAGTTTATAGAGCGGACAAACGGTCTGCTAAGGCTACCCCAAGGAGATAAACACACAAATAGAAGTCACCAAGAGGGTAAGATTTGCAAAATATAATTCGTAGGACTAGCCATAGCTAATTGGAGAATTATATTTTGTGAAGATTGCCCTCTTGGTGACTTCCCTACGGGCTTTATGAGGTTTCCCATATGACTTCGTTAATCGTTTTTGTACCCCAAGGGCATTTCCTACGGGCAATTAGCTAAGGCTAGTCCTGCAAACGATTGCCTTGTCTATGAAAAACCTCATAAAGCTATTTGGGTGTTTATCTCCTTGGGGTAGCCTAAAGTAGTATCTCAAATATCCTCCAGATACTCCAAGAGTTTCGTATGAATCTTTCCATTGCTTGCTACGACTCCCCTGTCATCAAAATCAAATACTCCACCTGAAGTGTTGGTGACTTGACCTCCAGCCTCTAGAAGGATAAGGATACCGGCAGCGACATCCCAAGGCTTGAGGTCGATCTCATAAAAGGCATCTGTTTTCCCCTCTGCCAAATAACATAGATCGAGTGCCGCTGCACCGAGTCGTCGAATATCACGGATGTGTGGCAGGAGATTTGTGATGGATTGAGTGACCCATTTGTACTCTATCCCCTGATTGACTTTGGCATATGGAAAACCGGTAGCGATGAGGGACTGCTGTAGGTCTGCCTGAGGTGAAACTGAGAGTTTGACTCCATTGCAGTAGGCACCCTCTCCCGCCTCGGCCCAGAAGAGCTCTACAAGTATAGGATTGTATACGACAGCCATCAGAGGAGCACCGTTCTCCCAGATACCGATAGAGATCGCTAGATGAGGGATGCCATGTATAAAGTTGGTTGTTCCATCGATAGGGTCTATATAGATAGCTTTGGTGGAATGGTAGTTCTCTTGCTTGGGGTGGCTCTCTTCGCCTATGAGTCTATAGTCAGGAAAATCTTTTTTGAGTGACTCTAGTATAAACTCTTCTGTTAGCAGATCGTAGTCGGTGACGAGGTCAACTAGACCTTTATGGGTGACTTTTTTGTTGGCATAAAATCCATCTCTTACAATCTTGCCTGCCTCTTGAGCAATGCCTTTTAGTATCTCTATTTTTTTCATAGCGACAGTATATCCAAGGTGCACTTTATTAGAGGTGCCCTATACTGTTCGAGGGAAGCAAATACGCTATAATACCGCTATGAAACAGATCATCACAACCACTATTGCAGCTATGATATTGGTAACAATGGGGTTTTTCTCAGTAAAAGCTTATCAAAATGCCAAATCATATGAAGAGATGTCGCGTATTATTGTAGATAGACATAGTGCAGCAGAGCTTGGCACCAATCAACTCAAAAAACTAGGAGATATCCTCTCGCTGGGACTTTATGATGGTTATGATGAGCTGCTTAGAGAAGAAAAAAAGCTGTTAGAGACACAAGGGTTTTTCAAAAAAAGAGCTATAGACTATACTCTCTATGTGATGGTGGCAGGGACATCTCTGCTACTGCTCTATTTTGTGATGAGACTGCAGCTATTTACTGTAGCGGTAAGTCTGGCTGCATTGATCACTTTGGCAGGTGGTCTTTTGATACCCATTATGATGATGAGTATCCATAAAGAGATAGAGTATCTTGGTGATGTAGTACTGACGATGGAGTCCAAAAGTGTTTTAGGATCAATTGGCAAACTCTTTGAGGGGGATAATTATATCGTCGGGGGTGCACTGCTCCTCTTCTCTATCATCTTGCCACTTCTCAAAACACTCTCTATGCTTTTTGTCGCACTCTTTATCAATATCAGAGTAGCTCACTCTATGGTACACTTCTTTAAACTTTTGGGGAAGTGGTCTATGGCAGATGTCTTTGTCGTGGCGACCTTTCTCGTCTATCTCTCGGGAAGCAGGGGAGAGATGAGTCGTGCAGAGGTGCAGATGGGACTCTACTTTTTCTTAGCTTATGTGATCCTCTCTATGGTTGCGAGCCTAAGTGCAGATAAAATGTTACAAGATTAGGCTATAATTTGGGTTCAATTATTTCAACTAAGGATTTTTATGAGATACACTCTACTCTATATTTTGGCTGCTGCTACAGTTGGGCTTTTGCCTTTGAGTGCAAATGAACCCTCCAATACCGCTCCCACTCAAGCACCTCAGCTGCAACCTGCCAAAGTACCATCTTTTGAGTTTTCAACGATCGGGGGAGAGAAGATCAAGATCATTGAGACAGCAGATGGACTCAAATTCCCTACACTTAAAGATAAAAATACCATTACGATGTTCTACATCTACTCAGGCAAACCGTGCCGTGATGAGTTAAAGCTCTTTTCAAAAATCAAAACGAAACATTCAGATCTTGAGTTTGTAACTTTCGAGCTCAAGGGACTTACCCCCGACAGACTCAAAGAGTTTCAAAACGAGCTCAATCTCAAGGGGTTACATATGATCGATACCCAACAAGCCCTTCCATTTGCCAACTACATATCTCAACGCATCCAGTGGCAAGGCTCTGTTCCTCTCCTGATCATTACAGACAAAAAAGGGGCGGTCAAACATATTCAGCTAGGAGCTATGAACGAAGGTGAGATAGAGGGTATTCTGAAAAAGCCCTAAAGTGCCTTTAGGGTGCTCCTAGGGGCGGATTGATTTTAGATAGGAAGAACCCTGATATTTACATCTAGTTTCTCTCTGAGTATATTTTCGATCGCAAATAGTGTTCCGGTACTTGAGCTAGCACACCCATTGCAAGCACCGAGATATCGGATATATATATCGATATTGGATCCATTCTCTTTGATATCGAGTATCTCCATATCTCCACCATCCATGATGAGCATTTGACGGATATTGTCATCTATGACTCTATCTACAGCTTTTAGCTTCTGCACCAGTGTCATATCGAGAAAGGCTATATCTGCTCCGCTAGCTGATGCATCAGCTGATCTGCTCATCTTCTCTTTCTCATACTCCTCTAGTAGATCAACTAGATAGATATCTTTGGCTTCATGACCTCCAGGTCTGATACAGGACTTACAGAATGCACCGGCTTTAGTGTAGTCAGTGATCTGCTCAACTGTGGTGAGGTCATTGAGACGGATCACCTCTCTGAGTGTAGATAGGGTAACACGGGCACATTCACAGATGATGACCTCCTCTTCGAAGCTCTCCATGTCTACACCTTTGTATTGTGCGGCTGCTTTTTTGATAACATCATAAGCCATAACACTACAGTGCATCTTTTGTGGAGGTACGGCAGGAGTATCGGGGTTGTCTCTCATAGCCATCTCTACATCTATATTTGTGATCTTGACCGCTTCATCTACAGTTTTGCCTTTACACAACTCAGCCATAGTATCAGAGCTTGCTATAGCTGTACCACAGCCAAAACTCTTGAATTTTGAGAGCATTATCACATCACTCTTTGGATGCACCGCCCAGTACAATCTTACTGCGTCACCACAACTCTCTGCACCAAAATCAGCAACGATGAGTTTGGCACCCATCTCTTTGGCTTGCTCCTCTGTTATCTCGCCCATGTTTTGTGGGTTATTCATCAAATCTGTTACTTTTTGACTATACTCATCCCAGATGGTACCGCCTATCAAGCTATCCATTCCCATAATCTATCCTTTTTATTTCATAAATTGTCGTAGGTTTGGTCGCACCAAACACCTTAGCATATCAACTCTTTGGCACTGCCTAACCGGCAACTCAATCTAGTGAGCAGATAGTCCACTCTCATGACCCTCAGGTGCATAAGCGTATGAGCTAGAGATACCCCTGAGTCTATCAACAGCCTCTTTGACGACAGCCAAAGTATAGTCCAGCTCCTCTTGGGTGGTAAATCGGCTCAGAGAAAACCTGATAGCAGTGTGTGCCAAGTCTGCTTCTGCACCGATCGCTTCCATCACGGGATTTGACTCTAGATCTTCACTCGCACAAGCTGACCCTGTACTAGCTGCTATAGCAGAGCGGTTGAGATCCCACAGCATCGATTCGCCTTCGATCCCACGAAACGAGATCAGGATAGTGTTGGGTGTTCGTTTGCTTCTAGGTGTCACGACAAATGTATCAGCTATCTTGAGCAGTTCATCTTCAAAATCATCTCTCATCTCTCTGATATCAGTCATCTCAAAATCGAGTGCATCTATAGCCTGCTCCATCGCTTTGCCCATACCTACGATACCGGCGACATTGAGTGTACCTGAGCGATAACCACCCATCTGTGATCCGCCATGCAGAAGAGGAGTAAGCTCTTTGCCTTTTTTCATATAGAGAGCACCTACCCCTTTGGGTCCGTGAAACTTGTGTGCTGATATCGTTAGATAGTCTACACTGAAGCTCTGGACATCAACAGGTATTTTCCCTATCGCCTGCACGGCATCTGTATGAAACAGCACACCTCTCTGGGCACATATATCTCCGATCTCCTCTATGGGGAAGATCGCACCGGTTTCATTGTTTGCCCACATGATAGAGACTAGTGCGGTTTTATCTGTGATATGGTCACGCACCGTATCAGCCTCAATAATCCCCTCGTGATTGATAGGCAGATAGGTCACTTTGCACCCTAGACTCTCTAGATGCCTTGCTGCTGCGATGATGGATGGATGCTCTACCTCACTAACAATGATATGATTTTTTCTACCCGTTATGATATACTCCATATAGATACTTTTCAATACCCAATTGTTACTCTCCGTAGCACAAGAGGTGATAACAACACTATCCTCTCTAGGTGCGTGAAGACCTGCATAGATCTTCTCCATGGCAGTTTTGAGTGGCTGGTGTGTTTCACTGGCTACATAGTGAAGCGAGTTTGGGTTGCCATACTTTTGTACAAAAAATGGTTCCATCTCGTCAAATACATAGGGATCTACTATTGTTGTAGCATTATTATCTAAATAGACTTTCATTGCTTTCCTTTTATAGGGTTATTGTTAGCGCATAAAAAGCCGCTTTTTTCTAATTAAGACTAAAATTGTCTTAATTGATTTTCTGCATACTACATTAAGATTTCTTAAATAAACATAAAATACAAAAAAATTAAAGGAGAAACCTGCATATTTGGGGTCAAAAGTTTGAAGGTGCCGGTGTATTGATGATATTGTAAAACTCACTTCTCGTACGCTGATCACTTTTGAATAGTCCCCGTAGAGCAGAACTCACTGTAGTAGAGTTGATCTTCTCTACTCCTCTCATCTCCATACACATATGACGCGCATGCAGGACAACTGCGACACCTTTTGGCTTGATCGTATCTGAGATGGCATCTGCTATCTGCTCTGTCATCTGCTCTTGGATCTGAAGACGACGGGCAAAGAGATTGACAATGCGTGGGATCTTAGAGAGACCGACAACTTTGCCATCAGGGATATAAGCGACATGAGCCCGCCCTATGATGGGAAGCATATGGTGTTCACACATCGAATAGAACTCTATATCTCTCACTACGACCATCTCATCATTGGTACTTCTGAAGAGTGCCTGGTTTAGGATCTCTTTTGGATCTTGATGATACCCCTCTGTCAAAAACTGTAGTGCTTTGGCGACTCGTTTGGGAGTTTTGACCAACCCCTCTCTCTTTGGATCTTCACCGAGCAGCTCCAAGACTTTAGTGATCGCTACTTCAAACTCTTCATCTCTATTCATATTGCAAACCTGTTTTTTCAAAATTGTAGCAGAAAATTGATATTTTTCACCATTAATTTTAGGAGAAAAATTCTCTTTTTTAATAAATTTTAGATAAAATCACGGAACTTATATAAAATAGACAAAGGATTGTAGTGGAAGTTACAGCAGATAGAATTGATGATGCCAATATATTGGTAACAGCAAAAATCACTAAAAGTGATCTGGAAGAGAAGATCAACAAACTCGCAAAAGAGGCGAGTACTCAGATCAAAGTTGATGGATTTAGAAAAGGTAAAGTGCCAGTCCATGTAGTCAAAGCAATGTATGGTGAGAAGCTCGATCAGGATTCAGAGGGTGAATTGATCAGAGAAGTTCTTGACGAAGGAAGCAACAGACTTGATTTGAAACCGGAAGAGATTTTGGGACAACCGATATTTAAGAAATTCGACAAGGGAGAAGATGGTATCGATCTTGAAGTAGAGCTTTCACTCAGACCAGACTTTACACCTGAGGGTTATGCAGAGTTAGCACCATCATTTGAGACTCCTGCTGTAGAGGGTGAAGAGATCGAAGAGAGACTCAGTAGTTTGATCGAATCACAAGCTCCATTTGAGAAGATCGAGCAGGATAGAGGAGTGCAGATAGATGATATGGCGGTTATAGATTTCGCTGGAAGTATCGATGGCACACCTTTTGAGGGTGGCACAGCTGAAGATTTCAATCTCAAGATCGGTTCAGGACAATTTATCCCAGGTTTTGAAGATCAGATGATAGGCATGAACTCAGGAGAGGAGAAGCTAGTCACCGTGACTTTCCCCGAAGAGTACCAATCTGAAGATTTAGCTGGCAAAGAGGCCGAGTTCAAAGTAACACTCAAAGAGATCCAGGAAAAAGTGATACCCCAGCTAGATGATGAGTTGGCAACCAAACTCCTGCAAAATGAAGAGAACCCTAGTGTAGATCTAGTCAAAGAGAAAGTAGAAGAGCAGATCAGACATGAAAAGATTTCAAAACTTTACAATGAAGAGTTGAAACCCAAAATGATAGAGGCTCTAGTTAGACATTTTGATTTTGCACTGCCAAATACGATCGTAGAGCAGGAGATAGATGCCAAGATCAATGAGAAAGCTAGAAGTATGAGTAGTGATGAACTCGCTCAATACAAGGAGAACCCGGAAAAAGTAGAGACTCTTCGTGAAGAGGTAAAAGAGGATGCAAAAGATAGTGTCAAAGCTACCTTTATAGTAGACGCTATAGCACGAGCAGAAGGTGTTACAGTCTCTGATGAGGAGGTAACTCAAACTATCTATTATGAGGCGATGATAAGCAGTCAAGATCCTCAAGAGGTCATAAAACACTATCAAGATAACAATCTCCTGCCAGCAGTCAAGATGGGAATGATCGAAGATAAACTTTTCTCTAAACTTTTGGGTTTGGATAAGTAAACCAAGGATTTTTTATGAGCTATATTCCATATGTTGTAGAACAGACAGGCAGAGGTGAGAGATCTTATGATATCTATTCGCGTCTTCTCAAAGATAGGATCATTATGTTGAGCGGGGAGGTTAATGACCAAGTGGCATCGAGTATTGTCGCTCAGCTACTTTTCCTAGAAGCACAAGATCCAGATAAAGAGATCTACTTCTATATCAACTCTCCCGGGGGAGTGATCACAAGTGGTCTCTCTATCTATGATACGATGAACTATATCAAACCCGATATAGTGACTATCTGCATCGGTCAGGCTGCCTCTATGGGTGCGTTTCTGCTCTCTTCCGGTGCCAAGGAGAAGAGATATGCACTACCAAATGCTCGTATCATGATCCACCAGCCATCAGGTGGAGCCCAAGGACAATCGACAGATATCCAAATCCAAGCCAAAGAGATCCAGAGACTCAAAGATACACTCAACGAGGTCTTGGCAGAACAGACTAGCAAAACAGTAAAGCGTCTTGAGAAAGATACAGAACGAGACAACTTCATGTCAGCACAAGAGGCAGTTGAGTATGGACTCATCGATAAGATTTTGACCAAGAGCTTTAGCTAAAGAGAGAGTAGAATACCTATGATTCGTGATATTATTATCTATCCTGACAAACTACTCAAGAGCCTCTCTAGAGAGGTAGAGCAGTTCGATGAGACACTTCATACTCTCTTGGATGATATGTATGAGACGATGGTTGCCAAAAATGGCGTGGGATTGGCAGCGATTCAGATCGCTGTACCACTGCGTGTTCTTATCATAAATGTACCGATAGAGGTAGCCGAAGGCGAACCGGATCAACCAAAAAGCAATACCCTAGAGATCATCAATCCTGTCATAGTAGAGGAGAGCGGTTCTACCATGTATCAAGAGGGCTGCCTCAGTGTGCCTGGTGTCTATGAAGATATCGAACGATACTCATATGCAAAAATAGACTATTTCGATAGACATGGCAACAGCTGCACCACAGAGGATGACAAATTTCTAGCTATAGCTATCCAACATGAGATGGACCACCTCAATGGTAAAGTTTTCATTGAAAAATTATCTTATACCAAACGAAAAAGATTTGAAAAAGAGTGGAAAAAGAGAGGAAAATAGCATTTTAGGAGTCTCCCAAAAACAGATATACCCATCTGACTTCTCCTTTTGCTCCTCTTGGGGTAGCCTTGAGACAATCCAACTAGAAACAAAAATCCTGCGTCATTTGGGTATATCTGTTTTTGTACAACTCCTCAGATTGAAATATTTCCTACACTCTTAACAATACCATGTCATAATCACACTATGAATAGTTCAACCCATAGTGGTATTACTCCACCCCAACAGGATAAAAAAGAGACGATCGTCAACCATATACTCTGTGCAACACTTGAGGGTGTAGAGGCAAAAGAGATCGAAGTAGAAGCGACCTTTACCAAGGGACTTCCCGGTTTTGCTGTGGTAGGATTGGCAAGCAGTGATATCCAGGAGGCAAAAGAACGAGTCAAATCGGCACTTTTGACCAATGACTTTGTCTTTCCTCCACTAAAAATCACAATCAACCTCAGCCCCAGTGACATCAAGAAAAATGGCACTCATTTTGATCTTCCTATCGCACTTCTTATAGCTATGCACAGAACCACTATCGATGAGGATGGTCTCTTTGTATTTGGAGAGCTGGGCTTAGATGGCAAGATCAAGAGCAGTTCGATGCTCTTCCCTCTCATCCTCTCACTCAAAGAGCAAGGGGTCATCAAGAGAGCGATCGTACCCAAAGAGGCTATAACATATCTGAGCCATATATCAGGTATTGAATTTATCGCTGTAGAGACTCTATCTGAGACCATCGCTCTAGTGGAGAGCGGAGCATTTGAGAGTCACACAGCATCATTCTCTTATGAGGCAGAACATTTTACAATCGATAGCCGTTCCTACTTTTATGAAAAGCACTACAGAGAGAACTTTGCAGATGTCAAAGGGCAGAGTATAGCCAAACGAGCTTCACTCATCGCAGCTGCAGGAATGCACAATTTTTTGATGGAGGGCAATCCCGGATGCGGAAAAAGTATGATTGCCAAACGGATCAAAGATATACTGCCTCCTGTTTACGAAGAGGAGATATTGAGTATCGCCAAACATCAGTTTCTCGATGGTACAGTACCGGACTTCTCTGCACATCGTCCTATCCGTTCACCTCACCATACCGCTACCTCTGCCTCTATCTTTGGGGGAGGGTCTCAAAAAGCGAGGATAGGTGAAGTGTCATTGGCTCACAAGGGGATACTCTTTTTTGATGAGCTGCCACACTTTCCCAAAAATATACTAGAGGCACTGCGTGAACCTCTTCAGGATGGGAGAGTACATATCGCACGGGTCAATGCGAAGATAGAGTATGAAGCAGATATCATGTTCGTAGCAGCTATGAACCCCTGCCCATGTGGCAATCTCCTCTCCAAGCAAAAAGCATGTAGATGCAGTGAGATGGAGATCAAACGGTATCAAAATAGATTGAGTGATCCTTTTCTAGATCGTATCGATCTTTTTGTCGTGATGCAGGAGGTAAGTAGCAGTGACAAAGGAGATATAACCTCCCAATCCATGCACAAAGCAGTGATAAGAGCATTCAAAAAACAGAAGCAGAGAGGTCAAACACAACTCAACGGAAAGCTCACAGAAGAGGATATAGAGAGATACTGCATCCTTGGTAGTGAAGCCAAGAAGATCCTAGAGAGTGGGATCCAGAGGTTCGGACTCTCTCACAGGAGTATCGCTAGTATCAAAAAGATAGCCCGAACGATCGCTGACTTAAATGGCAATATCGAGATCAGCAAGAAGGATACCCTGGAGGCATTGAGTTATCGAAGACGAAAGTAGGACTCTTTAGTAGCAGAACTCCTCTCTTCATATTTAATTCACACTTCATTGTTATACTTAGAGTGTAGAAAAATCAAAACTAAGGATTTCCCATGAGTAGAAGCAGAGAGCGGAGTGACCGTAGAGGTTTTTTATCAAAATTACTGGTAATTGGTGCTAGCAGTGTGGCACTTCTCTCATCTTCCGTATACGCGAGAGGTGGACAAGGCGGTGGCGGGCAAAGTGGCGGTGGACAAAGCGGTGGTGGACGCGGTGGACAAGGCGGTGGCAGATCAAGAGCTGCACTTACACAAGAGCAAAAAGATGAACTCTTTTTTATCTATCAGGAGGAGAAAGTGGCTAGAGATGTCTATATCACACTAGGCAAACTCTATCCAAATGAAAATACATTTGCAAGTATCCAACTCTCTGAGCAGAGACATATTGATGCGGCACAAGGACTTTGTGAAAAATATGGCATTGATATATCAGCTGTAGATGAAGATCAGGTTGGCAACTTTGTACTGCCTGTACTACAGGATCTATATGATACATGTATTGGACTAGGCGAAGAGTCTTTGCCGGATGCATTGAGGGTAGGCGAACTAGTCGAAGTTACTGATATTAAAGATCTCGACCATGCTATCAATGATCTTGATATGCCTGATGATGTGATTAGAGTATATGAGAACCTCAGAGAAGGCAGCTACAACCACCTCGAAGCATTTCAGAGTGCTATCGCCAGAGTATAATAACAGTTTATCTGATTTGCGATGAGAGATAGTAGTAAAATTCACAATGACTGCATGCAGCCTGAAGAGATTGTGTGCAGATACTATCATCTACTTTACGGAGGCGATCTAAAGAGTTTGAGAGAGTTGATGACAGACAAATCCTACTATATGGCACTGGAGTCTTTGGGCATAAAGCTCTCTTTTAGGGATCCTCTATTCAGAGGCAAATTAGAGAGCATGGAGGATAATGAAGTCTCACTTCAAGAAGTAGAACAACAACTCTCCATAGATCTTCTTTCTCGTGATCTGTCACCAAGGATCAACATCGAGAGGGTTGAGCCAAATGGCTCAGATAGA
>JAYEOM010000029.1:0-2174 GCA_034722955.1 Campylobacterota bacterium | reverse complement strand
GTAGTGAATAGCCCATTATATGATAAGTCAGAGAGATTTTATCCGGATTTAATTATATTTTTCTTCTTTTTTGCTACAATCGCTAAAATTACTACTATTAATAATGAGGAAAAAATGAAAAAATTACACTATATCAAAGATGAGATGTTGGTACATATCCCTATTTGTACCCATGCAGACCCCAAAAAGATATTGGTTATCGGAGGTTGCGATAACCTCTATGCAGAGATAAAAAAGTACAATAGCATCGAAGAGATTGTGCAGATGAGTGAGGAGGAGGCTTCCGCAAAGGTAGCTACTCTCCCTGAAGGGAGATTTGATATCGTCATCATAGCATCGGAGAAGTTCAAGAGTGACAGAGTATTCTGGGGACTTATCAACAGAACTATGAGTAAAACGGGTATTGCTACAACGATGTCAAGCCTCTTGTTGACGCAGAGAGATGCTGTAGAGAGTGAATTGACAACTATGGGTGAACTATTCAAGATAGTGATGCCTTATCGTTATGAATCACTAGCAGAAGATGGACACCTCACTTGTAAAAACCTAACTCTAGCAAGCCACCACTATCATCCGACTGCTGATATCAATCTCCAGCGTGCTGACTTGACAGAGGGGTACAACTACTACAACTCAGATATTGCGATTGGTGCATTTCAACTACCTACAGTAGTTAGAAGAGAGTTTGCAGGGCTAGTTAAACTCTAATGGCATTTGACTATGCTATCGCATTGACAGGGGGAATTGCCACGGGTAAAAGCTCAGCAACCATACTGCTCTCTCTCTATGGATTTCGGTTTATTGACGCAGATAAGATCGCCCATGATATGCTAGATATACATCATGAGAAGATAGCTGATCTCTTCGGGTTGGAGTATGTTATAGATGGCAAAGTAGATCGTACAAAGCTAGGAGTACTAGTATTTGCCGATAGAGCCAAGAGAGAAGCTCTCGAATCTCTACTGCACCCTCTGATCTATGATGAGATATCACTTCAGGCAGAGGAGCAGCATAGATTCAAAAAACCGTATATTATCGATATACCTCTATTTTTTGAGGGGGGTCGCTATCCGATCAAAGAGTCTATCGTGATATATACACCAAAAGCCAAACAGCTAGAGCGACTTATGAGGCGAGATGGGTATAGCAAAGAGGAGGCGATGCGTCGTATAGATAGTCAGATGGATATCGAAGAGAAGTGCAGACAAGCTACCTATGTAGTAGACAATAGTGCAGACTTAAAGCAGTTGCAATATGAGTGTGATAGAGTCAAAGATGAGATACTCTCCCATAAAAGAGGACCGCAATGACAGTTACAAAATATAGTGCAAATGGTAATGATTTTATCATCTTTCATGCACAAAATAGAGAAGATCGCAGTGCCTTAGCAAAAAAGCTCTGCCATCGCCAAAATGGTGTAGGTGCTGATGGTATGGTGGTTCTGCTCCCCCATCCTGAGTATGACTTTGAGTGGGAATTTTACAATGCAGATGGAAGCCAAGCGGCTATGTGTGGCAATGCCAGCAGAGCCGTTGCACACTATGCTACAGAGAAGGGTATCTCCAAAGATGAGAGAGCTATTTTTCTCACAGGTGCCGGTATCATCCGTGCAACGGTCAATGGTCTCTATGTAGTTAGCGATATGATCTCCCCCAAGATCATAGATAGATCTATCGAGGCTTTTGGTGATCTCTGGTGGCTTATAGATAGTGGAGTACCTCATCTGCTTACTTTTCGCGATAGTATAGAGGAGTTCGATCTTGAGCAGATGAGATCACTCAGAGAGAAGTACAATGCCAATATCAATATCGCAACTATTAAAGATGGAGATCTACACCTCCGTACTTATGAGAGAGGTGTAGAGGATGAGACTCTTGCTTGCGGTACAGGCATGGTCGCCTGCTATATAAGAGCTCACTTGGAGCAGAAGCTAGGTGATAGTGTTCGTCTATTCCCTAAAAGTGGAGATGAGCTCTATGTGAATTTTGAAAATAGCACTTACCGCTTCGGTGGTCAAGTCACAAAGACCTTTATAGCAGAGACATTGATTTAGCATTTTTTAAGTACAGGTGGAGTATAATCCTCTCCACAAATATTGATCGCGTAGCTCAGTGGTAGAGCGCTACCTTGACATGGTAGAAGTCGTTGGTTCAAGTCCAATCGTGATCACCACT
>JAYEOM010000028.1:50516-54363 GCA_034722955.1 Campylobacterota bacterium | reverse complement strand
AATCCTCATAAGTCCTCAGAACTATAAATGAGATAAGATAAGCTAGTATAGCCGTTATAATCATAGCAATAGGGAAATTTAATAATGGTGGTACTCCATAATGCTGACTAAGTAGAGCAGTGGTATATATAATGATTTGTAAAAGCTACTATCTCTATAGTATCGGTATCAACATAGATAAAAATAGCTCTATACTTTTTGTCTAATCTAAATGAGTAAACCAATCTATCTTTAGGTTCTAAAAGTTCAGTATTAAGTGATGGATAAAATGGGTCTTGTTCAAAAAGCTGTTTACTTTTTTTATATTTTTTCGTTAAATTATGTTTTTTAAGATAACTATTTAAATCATCTCTAATAGAATTAATAATCATCTATATATAGAACTTTTTTTAAGCCCTTGCTCTAAGTCTGCTAAAAAATCACTAGAGTAATCCTCTTTTTTAAAATCATTCAAAACATCATTCAGATTATCTTTTTTAAATTTTTTAAAATATATCTCCTTTTCGACAATTTTATTTTTTATCTCTTCTATCTCACTCATATTCATTTGAGAAATTAAATTTAAAATATTTGGCAGTGTTACATCAATTGACATTTGCATCTCTTCTCCTTTTTTATAATTATAGCAAAAGCTATATCTCTACTTTTCTATTCTTGACTCCACTCACACCATAGGGGCGAATGATAAGAAACACTATAAGTATAGCATAAGTGATGGCATCCATCCACTTGGATCTATATAATTGGCTGTGAGATTCTATATAGTAACGGATCATCACGACTATAGCATATAGTAGCAGACAAATGTAAATATAGATACAATATTGATTTAAAGGCAATTGATTTACTTAACATTGTATATAATGAAAATAAATTGACAATTAGGAATAAATATGGATAAAGAAAATCTATATAGGTTACAGATTATTCAAGATACAATATCTGTATATCTTGGTTTACCTATTAGGATTATGAGAGGGGATGCACTCTCTATATCATATCGATTAATATCCAAAGACTCTAAACTATTTATAAATAATAATATACAATCAGAGTCAGATTTTTCCAATTTTATTATTGAACTAATAGATGATATACCAAATCTGTACGATACTATATCAAATAGCAAGATTGAGGGTATAAAAAACCGTTTAGATATTTTTCACGATATTGATATGAAAGAATTAAGTAAAAAGATATTTTTAACCTATGGAAGTTTTCATCCAAAGCTTTATAGAAAATTAAAACAAGAAAAACCATTTTTTACATTTGCTATGTTATTGGCTATATATGTGAGTGCAAAGCACAATAAAAATACTAAAGATCCTGTCAAGCTAGAGAGAAACTTTAGTTTTGATACAACAAAATTTAACAATGACATAGTAATTTTAGGCCCATATTGCCAAGATGAAAAATTCGATATATTCATAAAAAATATTGTGGATACCTCTCGCAAGAGAGGTCTTAATGAGTTTAAAGCCTTGAGGAATGTGATTGCTGGAGTTACTGTTTTTTAGAGATTTTTTAGTTTAAGGTTTTTGGGGTAGATGGGGGTGAGTAGGTACAATTTTAATATTGCTTTAATTACTAAAGATAAAGGATTAGCGTTATTCTCATCCATATTTTCTAATACAGAAATTAATAGTAGAGCTAATGGCAAAATAAAGATAACAGCAAACATAGCATATTCAATATTTCATGATGATGAAGATTTATTAAAAACTGATGAAATGTGGCTCAAAGGTGAGGTTTAAAATATAATAATATGAAACAAGACACATAACAAATACGAGGAGACCAATAATTTACCCTAGCGGGAAAATTATCGTTCACGACAAACGTTAAAGGACATAAATGAGATATGATGATATAGTTTAAGAATGTGAGAAATTGACATACAGAGATAAACTTAGACTTTCTCAACTTATTCTTCAGCTTGGAAGAAAAGAAGAAGAAAAAGGGAATCCTCAAAAAAGAACTGACACTACTAAAATAAGTAGTCCTACATCAGAAGAAAATATCAATTCTATAGAATATATAGCAACAAGATTGCTAAAATTAAAACCAACAAAAATGAAATCATTGAAAAACTCAATCAGGGCTATGTATAATTTTAAAGGTTCTATTTCAGAAAAAGATGAGATGAAAGTAATTTCAAAACTTCAAAAGCTAAAATATATTAAAATTGATGACAATAAAGTAAGCTATTTGCAGTAAAGAAACTAACAAAACAGAGTAGCCAATAAATTACCTAGCGGCAATTTATTGGCTATCTTCAGTCGTTAGACACCAAAAGGCACTATAATGCAAGAACAAATAATGTATATTGAATATAAAGGTGCTGGTCTTGCAGGAAAAGGAAAAATATGTCGTGTAAAATTATCAAAGACAGGGAAAACACTTTATTATAGAGGTGCAGAATTACAATCTCTAAAAGGAGATGGATACAAAGAAAACTTTAAAGACATCAAAACTGATATTACCTTTTGGGTTTCAGGTTGTAAAAAAGATGGTAATGATACTTTATATCTAGGAGTGATAGAAATAGATGAAGATGCAAGAGAAGAATATTGGTTGAATATTCGAAAATTACCTGAAAATTTAGATAAAACTTCTTTTAGGTCAGAAGGAAAATATTCAAAAAGAAAACCAAAGTAGTTGTAGTCTAACAAGTACTTGGAGAGAAATAAGTAGCCTAGCGGCGACTTATTTCTCAAGACAAACGTTAGCTATAAACATATCATTGAGAGGCAAGGCTTGATCAGATTTAACTGGATATTACTTCTTTGGGCAGTTTTCTTTTGTATGAATTTACATGCTCAAGAGATTGATAAAGACGTATTGGATAAAACAATTCTTAAAGCAAACAATGGAGATTTAAGATCTCAGGTAGAACTTGGTGATATGCTACGTGAAACTAATGTCGATGAAGCGCAGAGATGGTATCGCAAAGCAGGAGAGCAAAATTATGTACCTGCTCAATTAGTGCTCGGCAGAATGTTTTACCGAACTAAGGATCATGGAAAATCAATAGAATGGTTCAAAAAGGCCGCTATACAAGGTGACTCAAAGGGGCAGAAATGGATGGGGCATGCCTATTATTTGGGGCCAGATAAATACAAAAATTATGAACTGGCAAAGAAATGGTATGGTAAAGCGGCGGCTCAAGGAAACACGGAAGCAAAACTCTATCTAAAAGCTATAAGTGAACGAAAAAGTGAATCAGCACAAGCAATAGACGCCCTGTTGTTTTTGTTGCTTTTATTTCCAGTTTGGTGGCTAGTTGTGGGATATTTCTTCAATTACTCAGCTAAGCCTATAGGTATCATCTTAACTGTTGTTTTCACAGGAGGGGTGATTGGTTTTATGATTGCCTTTTCTTGTAATGGAGGTGCTGGCGGATCATCTCAGATGAGTGGTTCTGCTTGGGGTTGCTTATCACCTTATCTGGTAATATATCACATTATTTTACTATCCCTCATATTTTCAAAAAAACGTGAAATCGAATGAAAAATAGCTAACAAGTGCATAAACACCGACCATTTCATCCTTGACAAATAAAGTATAATTAAAGTATAATTTCTATATCTACTAAAAGGACTTGCGTGAAGTTTGAGTATGATGAAAATCAAAGCCATATCAACAAAGAAAAACATGGAATTGATTTCGTTAATGCACAAAACCTATGGCAAGATGAAAATGCACTTATTAGCTCTATTCAAACGTTATACTATAGAGCCACTTGCAAATTAAAATCCTCACCCCAAGCAAATCCGCCCCATCCTCATTTGCTATATTTTAAAAAGAGTAAAACTACCCCTTTAGCTGCTAAACCTCTTCACGAACC
>JAYEOM010000028.1:0-50416 GCA_034722955.1 Campylobacterota bacterium | reverse complement strand
AAACGTTATACTATAGAGCCACTTGCAAATTAAAATCCTCACCCCAAGCAAATCCGCCCCATCCTCATTTGCTATATTTTAAAAAGAGTAAAACTACCCCTTTAGCTGCTAAACCTCTTCACGAACCATCCGCCTTTTTGTCGTTTGGTGATGGCTTGAAGTTCTATGGCGGCTTTTTTGTGGCTGATGTGGTAGTTTATGAGGTCTTTGTAGATGAGATTTGCTCTTTTTCGTCTCTTTACTGCGTCTCCTGCATCCAAGAAAGACTCTACCATCTCTAGTATCTTCTCTCTCCAAGAGGTTCTGCTATCGCTCTCCTCTTGATTTTCTGCTTGCACTGTACTATTTTTTGATGCATCTATGCTTTTGTTTAAATTTTTTTCTATGATTTGAATCTGGGCTTGATAGTAGTCATTTTGGGTAGCTATGGCTTCTCTAGCTATCTCTATGCTCTCTCTAGTCAGTGCAAAAGTCAAAGGACCATGCTCTTCAAATGCTGCTAAGGTCTCTACCCCCTCCTGTATCTCTTTGCTATCGGTGCTTTTGATGGCTTGACATGCCCTGTAGCAGTTGCCCCAAGCTACCCAACGATAAGCAAAATCCAATCCGGTACCTTTGATATTTTGCATACCTATGATGGTGTTGAGCATACCGGGTGGGGTATGGTCTGCTATATTTTGTACCACTTCATTGCCTGTGGCATGGTAATTGTATAGTGGTTTAAATCGATCCTTGAGCCATATCCATAACATATCTCTAAACTCTTGGTTCAAATCATCACTGCTGCTATCTCCTAGCTTTTGCCTGAATCTCTCTAGCTTGTCATACTGATCTTTGGATTGCTGATAGAATAGGAGTATCTCTGTGTAGTCAGATAGTACTTCTGTCAGCTTGGAGATATCATCATAGTTTTGTATCGCTCTATCGACTATAGATGGCTCTATATCGGAGGCATTTAGCATAATCTTGAGTCGCTCTATGAGCTGCTGCTCACCTCTTATCAGGCGGTATTTTTTGGCATAACTCATCAGTTTCTCATCCATAGAGCTATCTTCATCTACTAGAGAGATGGTCTGTTGATATGTACTCCAAGTCTCATCCAAATAGCTCAAAAAACCTGAGATGTTTGATCCTATAATTATATGGCAATCTGCCTCTACATTCTCCACTAGCATAGAGGCAAATACGCGTGATCTTGATACCCTATCTGCTCTATTGTTGATAACTGTGGTGAGATAGGTATCTGGATTTTTCTCAATATCTTTGTCGCGGAGTCCCATGCGGTTCCAGTTGCCCAATGCACCAAACCTCTCATTGGCACTCATACCGTTGATAAATAGAAGTTTTTTAGTCTCTACTTGTGCAGGTGGATATGCTTTGAGTACACCTAAATCCGGTACTATATTGTCAGCCATCGCCTTGAGAGCCTCATCCTCATCTATATCTAGCTGCTCTGCCATCACAAGTACTAATGCTATGTTGTGAGGATGCTCTTCATAGGGAAATCTAGAGAGTATATCAGGAGCTATTAGCCCAGACTGAAGCCAGCCAGTTGGAAAGCTAGGGGTATTTACACTTTTGGCATAAGAGCCAAGTATAGGGTACATCACCTCTTCGGTCGTCACTAATGTAGAGTTGTCCGGTATGAAGTTGGTCATCACTTGTGGTATATTGATACCTGCTGGTCCCTGTAGATCCTCATGGTCTGGATAGGTATTGGTGATGGTAGCTATATTATCTTTCATCCATCTTTGCTGTAGTACTTCGACATATGATGGAGTCAGTCCCATACTCTCCCATAAGTAGACATCTACATTGAGTTTGTCTGCTATGAGTACCGTATCTGCCTGCTCCCATATAGTTGCTTTGTCATAGGGGCGAAACAGATACATCTCCCTCATCCCGTCAAAACTCTCTGAGTGCAGAAACATAGCTTCATTACCTGTGGTTTTGGAAAATACCCTCAACCCCAATGCATTGAAAAGAGCTGCTTTGAGTCGCTCTGTACCTGACTTGCCTCGTGTCCCCCACCCACCTATAGAGAGTGCTATACGCCCCCTCGCACGGCGTATCTGCCACGATAGCGAAACATGACGAAAAAAGAAGAGTCCAAAAACCACTACTATGAAGAGTACCAAATCACCCAGAGAGTTCTCATATGCAGAGATAAAGTAGTTCTCTATAGACTCTTGCCTCTCTGTAGATAAAAATGGAATCGGAAGGGCTAGAGGAAAGAACTTGGCACTGCTCTCATCACCTTTGATATATGGCTCAAAAGTGGTCTTGAATCCCAGTCTGTTCATGGCTGATACATAGTCCGAGGGTAGTTGAGTGGAGCTTTTTTGCCAATTACGGAGTCTAGCTATAGATGCATAGTTCCAAGTGAGCAGCCACTCAGCTCTCCATCTACGCCAAAATCCCTTGGGTGGGCTGATAGTCGTCACCCCATCACTGCTATAGATAAAAAAAGGGTTTATCTTGATAGTTGACTGTTTGAGTGAAGAGAGATAGTGATCTGCTATAGGTAAAAATGGACGAGAACTCTCCTCTTCAGGGATATAGTATGGTTCACCTGGCACTTTGGTAGGGGCTTGTTCTGCCATAATAGATGATGGGAAGTGGCGAGTCCCCTCAAAAATCCTAGCGATAGTATGAGGAAACGCCTCTCTCTTGTCTGGGGATGGATTGCGAAACTCATAGATGATACGCCATGCTCTTCGCCCCATTCGTTCCGAACGAGCAAGTATCGTTGCACCAAAGATAGTGCGACGAAGCTCTAGTGAAAAATCATCTTGCGATATCACAGATAGTATACGGTAGAGCTCATCAGGCTTCTCCAAAAATCTACTAGGCAGAGCTCTACTCTCTCCCACTGGTATATCGTGGACAAAGAGATGTAGCTCTTCATATCTCTTGTATCGATGAGAGTCTCTATATATCCAGAGTGACTCTCTAACCATAGATGCATATCGCTTTAGTGATATATCTATATCTCTTAGTAACATATCGGAGAGTATGGAGATACTCTCTATCGTAAATAGTCTCTCCTCTCTGCCACTCTGGACAATCTGCTTTGCCAGTTTGCCTACAGTATCTATAGTACACTTTAGGACAAATTTATCACGCTCACTCTTTAGAGATTTATGAATAGTCTCATAAAATATCTTTTTTTGAGATGCAGAGCTGCACTTTAGAGATTGGAGTATTGCCAATGCCCTTACACTAGGATCTGGGTCTCGCAATATAAGGCTCTCTTTGAGATATTTGAGTGAGTTGTGGCTGATATACGGCAGCTGTTTGGCTATAGCCTGTCTCACATATGGACTGGTATCTGTGAGTATATACCCCTCTATCAGAGGCAGTATCTCATTATGCTCCTCTACAAGACTCAGTGCTATCGTAGCTATCTTATGACGGACAAAAATAGTATCATCATCAACATGCTTCTGTGCATAGATAGTGGCTATAGCCAAAAAAGAGTCTATTTCACTATATGCCAAAAACTCTATGGAGCTGTTTTGTACCCATACACTGTTTTTCTTTGAGAGTGCTATACGATAGATATGCTGATAAATCCTCTCATCCAGCAAGTCGGAGTCATGATAAGCATCAAAACACTTGACAACAATGAGAAGAAGTGAAAATGATCTGCTCAAGAGTAGAGGCTCTTGGGTATATTGTATCAGATACAGGAACTCTTTATTGAAGTCAAAGTGATGCCAAAGCTCCTCTAGCGACTGATGCTCTTGGGTCAAGAGCTCGATACCGCACCCTATCCTCTCTAGTACTATGATACTGCGACGATGAAGCAACGCTACTTTGGAACTGATGCGTTCTGCTAAAGCATCCTCATCAAACCATCGTTTTAGTGCTAGCTCATCTTTGTGAAGTTCTACCTTTGATGGGTTGAGTTCATAAGCATACTCTAGTATGATATTTTCTCTCTCTTTATCGCTTGAGACATGTGAGAGTTGTTTGCGAAAGTCTTGCAGTAGACGAGTTAGTTTTTGAGCTTTTTCTATATTGCTAGATAGATCATGAAAGAGAAAATGGATAAAATTTTCTATACTCCTCTTGTCGCCAAACTGGATATCGTCGAGATATGTCTGCTTGATATCATTCAGGTGTCCTGCATCTACATATTGGGAGAGTCTAGTTAACTTATAGCTAAACCATCTATCTACCTCTACCATCTAACTACCAAGTATCATCTAGCAGCAGATGCAAAGAGTTGAAGGATTGCTCTCTTGGCATAAAGTTATAGTAAGTTCTATTTTTGCTAAAGTGCCATATGAGCTGTAGTGATAGCTGAGCATCTTGACTCTCTACTTTGTATGATGCCAATGCTTGCAGGGATAGTCTCTCATCATCAAAGAAGTTATTGTAGTTTACTGCTCCACCTATGCGGTTGATACTATAATCCTCAGGACGATCTTCATCCTCAAAATAGTACTTCCCATCATAATATAGTGTCAAATCCATAGGATACATAAGATGTTTTACCTTCAACCCTGCACCTACATAGTCTACTGTATTTAACTGCTCATTTGAGCTTGCTTTCATCTTGAACTGATACCCAAAATCATCATATGGGTTATAGTGTAGATTGTAGAGAAGATATCCCCCATGCTGATGATCTTTTTTGTACTCACTATAGACAAGTGGGTCTAGCGACGGACTCTCTGGATCATCATAGTCTAAAAAATACTTTTTGAGACCTCCTCCATATTGGTGTTGCCATCCATCACCTAGTGGCTCTTTTTTGAGTATTTCACCCTCTATATGAAGGTTTCTAAATAGATAGTCACTCCTCTGCTGATAAGCATTTACTTCAAAGGTACCCCATAGATTTTCAAAAGGCAATTTGGTATAGAGCTTAGATCTGATAGCATTTAGCGGATTATCATAAAATCTCCTAAAGTAGTGTAGACGAAGAAAGGTCTCATCATCAACTCTCTTCCGTCCAAAGATACCAGCCTCTATCACATTTTGTGCTACAGACTCGACATCATCATCAGATGATAGCTCCACACTGCGAGAGCTGACTGCTACACTCCAAGTAGTATCAAATGATTGAGGAAGAGGCCTATAGCTACCCATATCAAACTGTGGATATGTGATAGAGAATTCCTTATCTACCCTGTCACTATCAGTAGTAGGCATGATAGCACTGCTATCCATCTCCCTAAGTGGTTTAGATAGAGGATCTAGTACCATACGAGAGATACGAACCATACTCTCTTTTGCTTTTTTGGATGGATATATCTCCTGCTTGTATGAAATCTTTTGCGGTAAATATATATATCTAGTTGTTATGTTCTCATCAACATATCGCTCCTCTATACGCAGAAGCTTTGGTCCCTCTTCATATATGGTGATGGGATTATCTCGGCTTGTTAGATAGAATCGCTGAGTATACTTCTGCTCTAAGTGGTTACCGTTTGATAGTAGTCTAAATCCTAAATAGTGAGTAGATATAGGGTCTACAATCCTGATCTTTATATGGTGCTCACCATCTCCTAGTTCAAACTCTCTTTGCCACTTGAGTCTACCTGCTTTTAGCTCTATAATCTCTTCTGCTTGATGATCTATGGATATAGCAAACGATAGTGGTTCTGTAGGTAGATACTCTACTGAGATCTGCTCTGCTTCTATAGTGATATTTTGTTCTGCTTGTAGATGGATGATATGCTGGTTTGTGCCTATCAAGACTCTATCATATCTATCCATATCACTTAGTAACTCTGTACGGTTTTTTTGAAGTGTTGAGGAGGGGTGCCACACACCAACAGGTATATTATAAAATCCCATAACAGTCTCTAGTGATGAATATAGCGGAAACTTACTATTGCGAGTCAAGATATTCAATATGGATCTCTGCTCATCTTTGAGCTCTCTCCTGCTATTCTCTGACATCATCCATGCTCTAGCTCTCACTCGGTAGCACTCTGTCTCATCCCCATATCTATCACGCCATAATAGTGCAGATATATAAGGTATGGTCACTGTAGGCTTGCCATCTATCACTATAGATGGTGTACCATCAGATGTTTTGAGTATCTGTCTGCTTAATTTAGGATAGAGTGACTCTTTTGGTAGATATCCATCAACACTTACTCCTATATCTCTGCTATATCCGTGAATTGTTATGCGATGCTTCCCTTCACCAAAAGTCAGCTTCAGGGCATTGGCTATACTTACTGTTTGACTGCCCGGCTCCAATGACAATGAAGTAGATGGTTTAAAGTTGGTCAATGGATAGTGATATATCTCTTTTTTATACTCTATCTTCACCCATCCAAATGATGAGACCTTATCTAAAAATCGCAAAGATAGCTCTATAGTCCGTGGGCCATCTATCTCTACTGCTACAGGTCGCTCTCTAGCAGCTCTATGTTGATATCCATATAGGTCTCTATTTTTTGAGTATATCCAGACTACACCTGCTGATGCAGTTATCTCTATATCTTTAGATGAGTGATTGTGCAGATTTGACTTTTGGGATAGTATTTTTCTCTTCTCATTGAGTGGATCCCCCTTTGGAGTGTGTGAGTAGTTGCCTGGTTGAGTTTTGTTGAGCAGGATTGATAGATTGGCTATCTTTTTACTATTGCTAGAGCCTCTATCTAGGAGCAGTCTAGCACTCAAGGCTAGAGAGTATCTGCCATTTTCTTGTAGTAGTTGGGCTATCTTCTCCAATGTTTTTGGAGATCCGCTCTCTCTGAAGTATACTACATGCCATACAAGTGCTTGTGTAGTCTCTGATGATAGTTCAAGCAGTAGTCTATAGGCTTCATCTCTAAGTTTGGAGTTTTTGCTCAATAGCAGCATATGTTTTGCTATCTGTATCGCTGTAAATTTGTCTCCATCCCTGGCAATCCTCTCTGCATAGAGAAGTTTTGAGCTATCTATGGCTACACCTCTATCTACTACTCTGTTAGCACCCCATATAAGTGATTGCATCCATAGACGCAGTGCATGTGTCTGCTCATACCAAGGGTCAAACCTCTCTTGGACATGAGCATCAAACTTAAGAGTGTTAATAAATCGTCTATAGCTATCTGCATAGTTGTGACCTAGAGCATAAGCACTATCCTGATAGATGCGTCCTGCCCGTACCCTAGCTGATATTTTGATGGGTGCTGAGTTATCTGGTCGAGAGATAGAGATACTCTTGGTGCCTTTTGGCAGAGTTAGTTGGATAGTTGCTGTCTCTTCTATCAGAGGGATAGGAGAGCTATCCTTGATGAGAGATATTATCTCTTGAGGATTGGATCTTTTCGATAGGCGTTGGTAGGCTTGGATAGATTTGGATAGAGATATAGACTCTAATGGAGTATGAGCAAAAAATGAGAACTTCTCTCTGGACATATTGTCACTATCTACATAGAACTCTACACTACTGTTGGTCTCTGCTGTTATGGTAAGTTCTATCTGGGTATCTCTATAAGTTCTCTTTTTTAGCTTATATAGCAGTATCTTATCCTTTGAAGTATCAGCTGCAGAACTCTTTGGTACATCTACGAAAAAACCCCTCTTTAGGTGACTTAGATCCGGTATATCATAAGAGTTTGGCATAGAGAGAAGTCTCTCTACCATCTTTGGTTGATAGAGTTTATATCTGCCATAATATGCATCTCTTATTGTACCAAAAGGGATGTTGCTAGGATAGAGTAGATCTAGTGTCGTACTCTTTAGGGCAGAAGCGATAAGGTGGTTCTGCTCTATAGTATCTGCTATAGTCTCTTTTTTATCAAGTATCATCTCCATTCGCTTCAATCCCGCCTCTATGTTGGAGTTTTTCCATTTAGGTTGATTGAGATAGGAGAGGACATCTGGTACTCTCCATATGAGATGGCTGCTGTTTTTACTATTTAATAGTCTCTGCTTGTAGAGAGTTGCACGAATCAAAGTATCACCATAAGTCTCTATCGTGATATTATGCTCTCCTGCATCTATGGGGATATAGTGTGAACTTGGGTGAGTCACCTTTGTATGGTTGTCACCCTTTATGTAGTTTAAACTAAGACTCTGTAGACTCTCTAGTATCTTAGGCTCTTTTTTCTCTTGGGTCACTTTGATGCGTTCTCTCTTTGGCTGGAGACTCTCTGCCGTAGCTACAGGCATAGAGGTCTCTATCTCTAGTGTTCCAGGCCCTGTCAACCCGATAGAGGATTTTGTAGGTATACGGAACCTATCATATCGTCTGGAAGTTTGAGAAGATCTATATATGACATGGCTATCCTCTCCTAACGGCAGCGATATAGATGGTGGAGATATCTTCTGTATAGGTGATACTGGATATGTTGTTGCCAAAGAGATCAAAGTTGGGGTAAAGCTGCTTAACTTTAGAGCCAATATCTGGTTAAAGTTATTTTTGATACGGTAAAAATATTTGCCATTTTTTCCCTTCTCTTGTGAAACTTTTTGATGGTGATAGAGTCGTCCATCAAGAGAAGCAAGTAGTGTGAGGTTACACTTTTTTTTATCCTCCATATAGATATATAGTGTCTGTGATGCCTCTATAGTGACCCAAGCCTCATCATCTATAGAGAGTTGATATCTATTTTTATTTAGCTTTTTGGCTTTAAAAATCTGATCTGATGGCAGTGGTATAAGAGCTTGATGGTGTTTGATATTGTCTTGATTGAAGAGAACTAGAGGATTGATACCAGCCTCTGCTATATACCCTATATATAGTATCAACGATAGTACAAATCTCACGGCAAGCACTCTATGATCTGCTGACGGGCTACACTACTCTCCTTTAATCTCTTACGCAGTAGACTACTCATCTCTATATGAATAAAGTTATCAAATCCATAAGCTCTCAAAGTTTCTGCTTGAGTATTGGTCTCTCCGCCAAGCTCAAATATATCTCTACCATAGAGCAGACTATCTATCCCTTGAGCGTGCAGACACTCATCTATATTTTTGGCTTGTTTTGTGGGAGTTATGCTTGCACTGCTTACTATGGCTTCTCCTATCTTTCTAGAGGTCAATTTACGCTTTTTATGACTAAAGCCGTGTAGTTGATATATATTTTCATCTGCATAATGTTTGGCAAATGCTACATGAAATGCGTTAAATAGTGTTTGTGGTGTATGGGCAGCATCCATAACTTTTCGATGTACTGTGTTGAAGGCTATAGCTCTATAGCTATGCTCTTGCATCAGCTGATACCCTATCACTCCAGTACCTATATCATAGAAGCGATGAGGTATACTTATCATATTTTTGGGTGTTCTATTTTTGGCATATCTAATCATATAGAGACCTCTGCCATTCTCTTCATCATCCGATAGAAGCATCTTTTCATCATCCGATAGAAGAGTTTTAAGCCCTATAGAGTGAAGCATCCTCTTCTCATTGAGATTTAGTTGACGATTTTGAAAGAGCACTCCAAAGAGTTTAATCGCTGTTTGATACTCTCTATCGTTGATGGATTGGTAGGTTGGAGATTTGCTTTGAAAATAGTATCGCTTAAAGTCATCTTTTGCCACAACAATAGAGATAGATAGAAGTAGTATAATAATATTTTTCACTCTCTCTCCATGCTTATTTGGATTTTTGATCTCTCACCTAGTATGATATGATTCATAAAGATATATAATTGGTTGAGATCTTGTGGTGGATATATAGTGATAGTATACTTTCCTTTTGGTAAATTTTCTCCTAGAGTTAGATAGATGGAGCGTGAAAGAGAGAGTTTCTGTTTTGGATTTGTGATATTGTATACATCTTGCTGTGAAATATCTGCAAATAGTTGATACCTATGGTATGCTCTTTTGTCTCTTGGTTGGTTTAAGATCTCTTCAAATATAGAGTTATTAGATGCAGATATATCTACAAAAAATTCCACTACCCTATCCTCTCCCAATAGAGCAGTCATAGGAGTGGCAAGCTCTATACCAATAGACTCATTTTCTATCCTCTTGTTTAGAGTGAAATGTAGAGGTTTTTGAAATAGAATAAAAGTGCGTTGATTGTGTATTGATACCCCATCATCAGTATGACTTAGATAGAACTTCTCTGTTTGGGGTGATACAATAGTGAGATTATAGTCTCTATCTACTTTCAATTGCGGTAGAGATATATCTCCTGAAGCTCTATACAGTCTCTCTTTTGCTATCGGGCTATCACCATCATAAATCTCTATATCTTGCGGTGTAGAGTTCAAGTCCATATATAATAGCCGTGGTGTTACCTCCTCTACTCCACCTCTGCTATGAAACGAGACTCTGTATTGGTGATTTGACTCTATAGCACTATATAGACTACTCCAACTTTGTGAACGAATAGCATCTCTACCTAGTTTGCGATCTAAAAGCAGAGTATATCCTCTCCACTCTTCATCAGGAAATAGCTGTTCATAATCATAATCTCCTGACTCTATGAGTGGATCCACAATAGGAGGTTTGGATTGAGTATAGAGCTTTGTTCTTCTCTCTTTCAAGTCTGTTTTGTCGAACTTCTCTGGACGCATATGAAACCAGCTAGGTAAACGGGAGTACTCAGGCTTATCAACTTTGCCAAAAGAGTAGACAGGATATGGTATCTTTGGACTACGACTAGATAGCCTGATACTCATCGGAGAGTTTGAAAATATCTCCATAGTATGTAGATCTTCACTAGCCAAAAACGAAAATCTATATGCCTCGGTTACAGGTACAAAATCATCGCGATAGTCATATCTGGAAGCAACTGCCTCTATATGCTGCTCTATGCTCTCTATAATATTGCCATCTATATCTCTCATCTCCATGGTTAGAGTGCTATTTGTCTCTTCTGCACTACGGCACTCTAGTTGAATATAACGCCTGCTAGGAGTATAAAAGTTATATAGCAGAGATGCCGTTTGGTTAACATCATAATAGTCAGCAGAGATAAAAGCAGGTAGATGCAACTCTAGTTTTGTGCTATTGTCAATGATATCTATCTCTATGCCGTAATCACTCGATACCTCTATAGGACCACTCTCTAACTGAGTATGCTCTATAGTCATCATATCACTATCTAAGATATAGTTTTTTTGAGATAGGCTCTTGGTACTGCTATATGAGTTGAGTCTAACTAGTGATGAGTTAGTCTCTAGATTTGCTACTTTGATTCCATAACTTCCTTTTGGCAGATATCTGGTAGCAGCTAAGCTCTTATCTGCATATATGATAGGTTTTATATCTATATATGGGTGTATATTGTCAGAATCTTTTAGAGTAAATAGACGCCGTGTTCTGTATCTTTTGCCATCTATACCTAATGGACCATTTGGTTTCCAAAAAGATGATACAACTCTATGCTTCTCTAGTCGTGTCATCAAAGAGGGGTGATAGATATTTCCTCTTGATAGATGCTCCTGTTTTTTTTTGGAGAGGCGCTCCCACTTTATATCTTTACGATGCTCAGGTGTAGTCTCTAGATGATAGCTACGCACTACTACATCTTCTATGCGACTCTCTTTGTTGTTTAGTTTTAGTCGTATATGAGTAGCTGTTGGATAGCGCTGCATGTCGATGACGATAGATTCACTAGTAGTTGGTCTTAGTCTGCTTCCTAGATAGAAGCTTTTGGAGACAAAATTATCTGTATCATCACGAAATAGGAGGTATGAAGCACGCAGATGATATATCTTGGATACCAAAATCTCTCCACTGCTGTCAACCATCTCATACTCTACACTATATCTTATATCTGAAATATTCTCAACTATTTCAATATCTGCAGGTAGATTTGCTGTCAATAAAAACTTGATCTCCTTGGAAAAAGATGCAATAGGAAAAGTCAACCACTTCGATAAGTCCAAAAGATAGGTATTGCTGCCTCTAGCTCTCTCTTCGGTATGATAGTTCTTCTCCTTTATGGATGTCATCCATGAGATAGGGTCAAAATACCATACAAGAGAGATCACAAATATTGACAACAGAAAGAGATAACGGAGTATTTTTCTCATCTACTTAACTCTCAATATATCACTGCTACTGCTAAGATAGAACTGCTCAAGCGATTTAGTAAAAGTATCTGCTCTAACTATATCTTTTATCTCATAAGGGGGGAGTGCATTTAACTTAACAATAGCCATAATATCCTCACTATCCAGAGTGAGAAATAGAAGATATGGCTGATTACTGTTAATATCTATTACTACTTTTATCTTAAAATCACTACTCTGAGAGATCTTCTCTAGCTCTATAATATCTCTACTATATAGGTAGTGTTCAAGATCTTCCATATGCTCTGGTGCTATAGCAGAGTTTGCAATACTGTACCTACTGGATATAGATAGAAAATCCAATCTCTCTACCTCTACATTGAGGGATCTAAATGCCCCAATAACACTATCTGTCTCATCACTTTGTCTATATTGATTGCGGATACTGTATGGAAGCCATAGGATGCTGAAGCTATTATTGATTGACTGTTTTAGATATGATGACTGGATAGCATCTGACTCATAACCTGCACTATATAAGTTACCATCATTTAGTACAGTAGGAGTATGTATCTTAAGGTAGTTATATATAAGACTCTCTACAGGATTTAAGTCATCTACACTCTCAACACTCTGACCTAGAGAGAGTATGGCTCTGCCACCATCTATCTCGTCCAACTCCTCTGTACCCTTACCTCTAATCTGCAAAGCACTCATCTGTTTGAGTCTGCTCTCTCTGTATATTACTTGACTAACTAGGTTAAATATATTCTCTCTGTTGCCAAAGAGCATCACATCAGCTTCACGATTACTATTTGCTAGTGGATGTGCTCCACTCAACATAAGTACTTTTGCATTAAGCTGTTCAAAAAGCTCCAGACTATACTCAAAAGTATATGACTCATAAAATGGGCGAGGCACCTGAATCATCAAATCTTCTCTCTTGCCAACACCAAATACATATGTTCCCCAGAAGTGTTTTGTGGGAGATGGGACTTCATGCAGAATAATATATTTCTCTTGATTGGCTGTATCTACATACCAAGTCAGAGAGTAACCTATAGCTCTTGATGCTATAGCTATACTCTGCAACTCCCTCTTTATCTGCTTCTCATCCAATACTCTCTCCTCCCAAGAGTCCAATATATCACAGAGTGGTGTCAAGATAGCTTGGTCAAAAAATCTCAACTCTTGAAGTGTTGGTTTTTTATACTTTTGAGATGCCATTGATGCAATCTCTATCTTTTTATCTAATAGCCAAACTTGAAGAAGACGCTCTATGGAGTCTATAGACTCCTCATGCTCGACTCTCATATCTTTTGTATATTCATAAGAGGATATCAATTGTTGACGATCATGTCTACTGAGATATAGCTCTGCAAATCTATTGCTCATACTCTCTTTTTGCAGTGAAAAACCTGTATCTCTGTTCCACTCTATATTTAGATTTTCCAGACTCCTTTTGAGCTGGGCTAGATGTAGGTGTTTTGGCATATAACCTTTGATAAAGAGTAGGGAGTTAAGTGGTCTGTAGATATCGGGGAGAGATGCTTTTCCCATCAATCTTCTATAGAGATGCCTGCCCAATCTACGAATTTGCAAAACACCTCCTCTTGCATAGTGTTGATGAAAAGTATGATATAGACTATAGTAGTTGTTATATGCATCAGATAGTATATTTTTCTCTATGGAAAATGGAGCACCGCTGATGGAGAGAGCTTTGGCTTTAGTATATTTCATCACCATAGTAGAGCTCTGTATCATATTGTTAGCCTCAAGAGGATATGGAACCTCTATGACCAAATCACCAGATGGAGTCAAATCTATAATAAAAATACCCCACCCGCTATATCCACTCTCTTGACTCAATACAATATATCTCCTTTCTACTACCTTAATCTTATAGTTTAGTTCGGAGGAGAGTTGTTTTATCTTCTCTATATTGGTATAGAAATCTTCATCTATGTGATGTAGAAGTTTTTTAAATATCTCCAGTTTTGCAGGTGTTGGAGAGTCTACGGTACTGTTTTGATGGTGATTGTAGAGATTTATCTTCTCATTCTCCAGGTAGCTTATGATAGATTGATTGCTCTCTATATTATCTTCTACTCTACTGCTCTTCTTGGCATAAAAGTAGTTACTGCTAGGAATCAAAGTCAGCATATATCCTATAGTTGTAGCTATCACTATGGAGACTATAGAGGTCTGTAGTGTAGTCCTGGTAAAGAGTGCAATATTTACCTTGTCATACATCTTGATAGCTATAAGTGTAGAGAGTAGATATCCAAAGCCAAAGTAGTCAGAGACTTTGTGATCCGGATAGAAGTAGACTATAAAAAACGATATAAATATTTTGTAAAAAAAGCCTATATTAAAAAAGAGTAGCATCTTTCTAGCACCCTCTATACTAATGTTTTGAAAAATTGGCAGTTTCAAAACAACTATGGAGAGTCCCAAAATAATATACGCCTCTACAAAAGAGATAAAGATCTTACTTGGTTGGTACCATTGAAGTGCCAACAGAGATGGAACTAATATACCATTGAAATCCCAGCCATAAAAGAGATTCATCCTAGAGGCTATAAAAGCAGTTGTTATGAGTATGATGTATGATTTTGGACTTGCCAAAATAGAGCCGGCGACATCCTCATATAGATAGCTGATATTGCTAAGTGAGAAGTTCGTATATGCTACAAAAAAATATCGGATGATGATATAGGTGATACCTACAGTAATAGTAAGCTGTATAAGCCCATAAAAGAGCTTTGGTTTCCATAGCTGGTTGGCTATCAGTGCAACTATGATCAATCCAAAACTATGCAGGCTATCTTGATAATCCAGATTGAATCCATAAGTCTCTAGTGTATATGCACTAAGCCATGGCAATATCCAACCATCAAATGTGAGACGAACCATAACGCTCCCTACAAGAAGAGCAAAAAATCTATCCCTGCCAAAAAAATTTGTCCATAGACCACGATTGGCAGCAGCCTCTGAGATAATATATACAAAAAGATAGGTAACAACACTCTCAAAGAGTATAACCCCCACGGAGAGAGGCTTGATAAGTAGAAGCGGTGTGAGATACCCAGGAACAACTAAGCCTGAAAATATCCAGCCAAAACGAAGATTGAAAAAACCTATAACCATAATACCTATCCAGACAGTCGTCACAACAGAGTGTGACAGGTAGCTAGAAGGGAGTATAGGGAGATATATTTCTGACATATCTATCTCACTATAAGTTGGCAGTTTTTAAAGATAGCTCTATCTCTATCCCAGAGCCAAGTTTGGAATGAAAAATGATACTTCCCATCCAGCTATTTATATTATCTATAGACTTTTGAACCAGTAGATACTTTTGTGGAGCCATCTCGGTAGTTAGATAGTTATTGAGTTGAGTAGATGGCATACCGTACCCATTACTTTTGAGTGCAAGATGAAGGTCATGTTCCTTCGCCTCTAACTCTATATAGAGATCTCCGCTCTCCTCGATATCCTCCACAAGAATAGTCAATATATTTTGTATATCTCTCTGTATGCTATTTGCTGAAACCATAACAAGCGGCAGTAGAGTATGAGCTATGATATCAAACTTTATCTGCTTTTGAGGATATCTACTAGATACCTCTTGAGAAGATATATTTACGATTCTCATGATATCTACAGGATAGAGACTATCACTACTATTATCAATATCCTCTCTCATGAGTGCTTGAAGATAGTTTGAATAGAAGATAGTCTTATCAATAGTATCATTTTGGTTAGAGTCTGCTACAGTTTTCAAACTTTGAACTCTTGCACTGTTTTGTTTGAGCGAATACTCAATAACATCCTGTTTTAGATGAAAAATATTTTCGATAAATGCAAGATTATAAAACTCCAGCAGTACACCAAATGTATCAAATATATAATCAGCAGCAAATTTATGAGCAATCTTCTCTTGAGTGATAGCTGAAATAGTGAGAAGATACCTTTTGCTATCTGTTTTGAAATTTACAAAATATGTATAACTCTTTTGAGTTAAGATCACATTCAATATAAGCTCTTTGCTCTCAGATGGTGTCAACTGTGTCAAAGTAGATATCATCTCACTTACACTCAAAGTATATATTGTTATTTTCTCTTGCTGTAGCAGGTCACTCATCGGTTGATTTATCTGTATCACTTTGCCAAAAAGGTTGTAGACTATGATAGCTGAGTGGAGTGTATCTAGAGTCGTTTCTGTGAGTAGCATCCTCTTCTCTATAACAGATAGACTCTGTTTAAGACGATATTTATTCCTATCTTCTATCTCTACATTAAGTATTTTTTCTATATCAAGAGATTTGCTCTCTTTGAGTCTAATAAATTGAGACCTATTAAACAGCAGCTCACTGATCTCCTTGGCACTGATATTGATAAGTGATTCAAAGTTTTTTATACTGTTCGCCTCTAAAGATTTGAGTGAAAATACCCAAAAGCCGATAAGAGTGCTGCGGTGAATCAGCGGTACTATATACTCTTCATCACCATCATCTATATCTTGAAAGAACTTTCTATCTATTTTTATGAGTTTCTTATATTTAAGAGCAGAAGAGTATGGTTCACGCCTACTATCTCGCCTCATCTCATTGATATTTGAAAACTCACAATTGAAAGATGCTACCTCTTTGATATAGACCTCTTTATCTATCTTTTCAAACAAAATATTTTTTTTGAGATCAAAAAGTTGGTTGACTAGAAGTATTATATCATACCAATAGCTATCTGAATTATAGAAAGTTTGATGAACTACTTTCTCTTGGAGTCGTTTTGTAAGACTATTGAGCATACTGCTTTCGCTCTCATTTTGTAGGCTTTGCCAATGTCTAAAGAGCAAAATAGTCACTACCACAGCTACGGTAATCATCTCACTGATAGGTAACAAAAAATTTATATATATTAAGAGCAGCAGATATAGAGCAAGCGGAACTATAAGAGAAAAAATAAAAAGATAATATTTATAATAGAGAGGAAATAGGTATAAAAAATATATCCAGGCAACTGTAATAAAAATTATAAAAAGATAATATGACCATAACTCAAAACCAATAAGCCAACTACCGCCAAGTTCACTTTTAAGTATCATAGCTAGATGAACTTGGTGGATAAAATATTCATCTATGGATATGAGATTGAATGCTGGGACATAGTGGTTATCCAGGTTAGATATAACCACTATTTTATCTTTAAAGAGATCCGGAACAATATTCCCTTCTAAAAAATCATTGAGATGAATTTCAGAAAATTTAGGATTACCATTATAGTTTACCCTAGCATCTCCATATAGTTCTCTATAATTTTCAGTACTGAATATGGTGACTATATGATCACCTTTGAGTGTAGAGTAGTCAAAGCCATCATCAAATAGCCCTCTAAAATCATATCTTTTGATAGGCTCTATATCATTACAGAAATTTAGATCTTTAAAATATGGCAGTGCTACAACTACCTCTGGATACTTTTCGATAAGATACTCTAGGTTATCTCTACTCACTGCTCCACTCTCATCTCTTTGATGAGATATATCCATAATAATAAAGCTGGGTCTGTAGCTATCTATCTCATCTACTATCTCTATGATTTTATCAAAGTCGGCTACAGAGGTATCAACCAAAACAAACTCATGATGCTTCTGGTCTGGATATGGAAGATATGGTGCAAATATCTGATAAAAATAACTATTTGTATTTTTAAAAAAACTAAATGATGAACCCAACATAATTAATAAAATAATTTTTAAAAGAAGAATAGGAAAATATAGATGTTTAAAAAATATAAAATTGTACATATATAAACCATACTCTTAATTTAATTGATTATAGCATAAATTTCTCTACTATATATTTATTGATTCATAGTATTGAAAAATATTCATTTGATCCACACCACGATTTGTGACATGATGATAACCTGCCATATCTACTCTTGATCTTGTTGACACAGTATCACCTCTTTTTTTCTATTTGCTTTTTGCATTATCTCATAAAAGTGGAGATTGAACGGCAGGGGTGTAGCTGAGGGGTGTAGCTGCTAAAAAGGCATTTATTTCTCAAGTCAGCCGTTATGTGAAAGCATAATAGATTGACAAAGTAAATAAATTTGAATATAATAGTTAAAATAAGTATTCAAAGGAGTACGTTATGAAAACAGTAACAATGAGAGTAGATGATTCTATATACGATATGATAAAACTTGCAGCTGAGGGTCAAAAAAGAAACCTTTCAAACTTTATAGAATTTGCGACAATACAGTATTTAACATCATCACAATTTGTAGAAAATGAAGAGATGATAGAAATTATGGATGATAAAGAACTAGTTCAAAATCTGATGAATGGTTTAGATGATTTTAAAAATGGTGATTACACCATTGTCTAAGTACCAAATTGCTGAAACTAAAACTTTTGAAAAAGTTAAAAAGAAAATAGATAAAAAACTATATTCAAAAATTGAAAATTTTGTTTATCCTCAACTCAGAGAAAATCCTTTTTACGGAACTAATATTAAAAAGCTAAAAGATAATCTTGAGGGTTATTATAGATATAGGATTGGAAACTATAGACTCTTTTATCTTGTTGAAGATGACAAACTTATTGTAGCAATTGTTGATTTCAAGCATAGGCAACAGGCTTACGATTAACACATAGCTAATTCAAGAATTATATTTTGTGAAGATTGCCCTCTTGGTGGCTTCCCTGCGGGCTTTATGAGGTTTCCCATATACGGCGTTAATCGTTTTTGCACCCCAAGGGCATTTCCTGCGGGCAATTAGCTAAGGCTAGTCCTTCAAACGATTGCCTTGTCTATGAAAAACCTCATAAAGCTATTTGTGTGTTTATCTCCTTGGGGTAGCCTAATTGATTATAGTCTAAATTTCTCTACTATATATTTATTGATTCATAGTATTGAAAAATATGTTACATAATGTAATATAACACCATATTATAGTATATCTATAGGAAATGCTTCTTGACAAACTTGATCATTGTAGCTAATGTCAGCCAAGAGATAAAGGAGAGTTAGATGATAGATTTCTTATGTATTGGTGCTCACAAAAGTGGCACAAGCTGGTTAGACAATAATCTGAAAAGACATCCTGAAGTATGGACACCGCTATATAAAGAGTTGCATTTTTTTGATGAGCTAGAGTTTGGGTCTAGTATTACGGAGGATAAAAAAAGAAAAATATGGTTAAGTAATTATCTGCAACATATGGCTGCTAAAGTGAAAAATGGAGATACCATCAATAGCAATAACCTAGATTGGGCTTTAAATTTTGTACAGACTAAAGATCACAAGAGAAAAATAGAGTGGTATACCGATCTATTTAGAGATGCTAAAAAGAGGTATAAAAGTGTAGGTGAGACGACACCAGCCTATGCACTTCTATCAAGAGATACTTACAAAAAGATCTACACTATTAATCCCAATATCAAGATTCTGTTTATCATGAGAAATCCTGCCTTACGAGATTGGTCATCTCTCAGGTTCGATCTGCTTACAGATAAAAAACTCTCTAATAATTCAAATAATATAAGAGAGTTAGATAGCGATACTATATATAACTATTTGACAAAAAAAGGTGTTGAAAATAGAAGTAATTATCTAAAAACAATGAAGCGAATAGAGTCAATTTTTCCTAGAGAAAATATAAAATATCTCTTTTTTGATCAAATTGAGTCTCAGCCGGATATATTAGTAGAAGATATATGTAACTTTTTAAATATTGACTTTGATCTTCAATATTTTCCAAAGCTACTAGATAGAAAACTTGTTTCAAAAGAGGTTAAGATTGATAGTGATATACTTCAATACCTTAAAGTTAAATATAGGGATATGATTGACGAGATAGACAAGGTTTATGTACAGGTTCCTAATACCTGGAAGATATTTTTTGATACAGACAGTATAAAGGATAAATAGTTATGAAAAAAATGGCAGCAGCACTACTCACACTCCTCTTTTCGGCTCATCTCTTTGCAAGTATGATGGTCGTAGATACGATATCTGATCTCAAAAAGATCAGTAATATAAATACCAATGATAAAATCATTGTTGATGTTTTGGGTTATTATCTTGCAGGAGATGGCGGAGGAGGCAGTTTTTATCTTGACAAAAACTTTCGAGGTACATTTGATGATGGTATCAATATCAAAACAAATATCTCAAGAAGATATGCTTGGAGAAGACTCTATGCAGAGCCGGTAAATGTCAAATGGTTTGGAGCAAAAGGTAACGGACTACATAATGATACACAACCCATACTCCAATCCTCAAAATATCAGTATGTATTTTTCCCAATGGGAAGCTATCTATCCAATCAACACCCAGAGAGTTTGAATGCTACGGGGCCCGGAGAGATTCTACTGAAAATGAGTGATGGTACACGAGAAGAGACAGGAAACTTTATCTATGCGGGCTCTATCAAATCTAGAGGTGGAGAGAGAAGAGCGGATATGAAAGGTGGATTGTTTATAGGCGGTGATTTAGATGACAGAAGAGGTGTGCAGCTACATACAGAGGTTGGAAGTGCTTGGGCTTTTATGAAGGAGAGATCTCCAAGCGGTCAAAGCTTACTGCTAACACTACAGCCAAACCCTTTGACAGTCAACGCAGAGTCTAAGTTGAGTTCAAATCAAGTCATAGCTAAAGTCAATGACTTTAGTAGTAAAAATTGGGCTAAAGATGACATAGTTCACTTCAACAAACAGAGCTATCGGATTAAGAGCATCGGGAACAATGGCGCTCTTCGTCTATCCCAAGATGATAAAAATCGGAGCAATGTTTTCTTTGGAAAAAAGATCAGAGACAATTTAGTACTGCCTGCATTCTATTTCAATATAAATGCTGATATAGAAAATAGTGTAATCAAGCGTCTCTCTGGCGATCTCAAGCATAAATTTTCTGCATATGATTACAATCAAGATAGAGTTTCAGCCCTAATAGATGGAAAATGGTACAGGATAAAAGAGAATGGACCTGTAGACTATACCTACAGACTAAAAAATACTATGAACAACAGAAGAAATATTCCTGTTGTATTGAAGTTGCAGCCGGAGTATACTATGCAGCTTTCACTCAAAAAGACCTCAGGTCAAGGTTTAGAAGAGACTTTAGCAATCATGTCTAGTGCTGATGGATGGCGATATAAATCTTCCGGTTCCGGTGTAGCACTCAACAAACCTCATATCTTTAGAGTTGGCAACAAAGATATACTCTTTATTGATGAAGAGAGTGTCACATCCAATAAAGACCTCAATATCTTGGGTGATGGATATTTCAGAGATAAAGTAGTGATAAACAAGAAGAGGCTGACATGGCAAGCAGGATATGGATCTCCTGAGGGTATGGTCACAGCACCTGTAGGTAGTCTCTACTCTAGGATAAATGGCGGCAGGAATACAACGCTATATATCAAAGAGAGAGGTAACGAAAAAAGTGGATGGAGAGCCAAATAGTGGGGTTTAAGTCTTTATCTATCAATAAAACTATATAATAATTATCAAATAAAATAGAGCAAGGATGAGAAGAGTATGGCAATAGAAATTACAAAAAGAGCAACACTATTAGATCTGCTAGCTATAGAGGGGAAGAGTACCTTGTCAGATCGTCAGAAGGTAGCTATAGCAAAGAAGAGTTATCTTATAAACAATAGATCTGATCTCCTGCAAGCTATAGAGGTAGGGTACAGGTTTACGATGATAGCAAAAGTCGCTACATCTGAACTACTGAGTGGTGATGTCCCAAAAAACTACCCTGTACAGAAGGAGGGTGGAGATAAAATATTGAAAGAGACTAGATTTACAGTTGCAGAGATCAAGCAGTTTTGCAGTCAAGACCCTCAAGAGAATGAGATAAAATCTATACTGCCGGATTGACCATACTACCCAAAGAGATAGATCAACTTTGCAATAGGCTCTTCATCAGTGTATATTTTTGTATATCTGATACCATATTTTGAAAAGTGCTCTATCAGGTTTTTATCACTCTCTTGTAGTTTAGCTAAGTATCTGTCGATACTTTTTTGACCAAAGTGGGTCTCTATCTTGGCATAGTTTTGTGGGTTTTCAAGGATAACTTCTCCTAGTTTCTGTGGTTGCTCTTCGGCTCTATCCCGAATGACAATAGCGATCACTTCATGTTTTTGTGCCAATAGTGAGAGATCAACCTCCTGGAGAAAGTCTCCTACTATGAATATGAGAGAAGATCTCTCTACTCTTCGAAATATATCATCGATAGCTTGATTGTACTCAACACTTGTGCCTATCGTATCTGAGCTGTAGACTTTTTGAAAAAAAGATTCGATACTGTAGAGCTGCTTGGTAGGTGGAGCAAATATGGTATGATTTTGCAGATAACCAAGACCTGTAAATAGATCAGCATTTTGCTGTGCTGCATAACCTAGCAGCATAGTCACCTCTGCAAGCTTCTCCTGTTTGATATCTCCATCACCAAAATATAGAGACCCACCCAACATAGAAGTGACGACGATAGAGAGTTCTCTATTGGCATGTAACTCTTTGATATATGCTCTTCCCATTTTGGCAGTGATGATCCAGTTGATCTTGCGAACATCGTCACCGACTTGATACTCTCTAAGTTCACTGAGATCATACCCCTCTCCATGAAGTTTGGAGAGGCTATTGCCTGACAGGAGTGTGTGGACTTGTTGACGAGCTTTGATCAGAAGAGTACGAAACAGTGTATGGGAGTGCATCATGGACTACTAAGGTATGGGTATAGTTTTGACTATCATAGAGATGATCTCATCAGTCGTGAGCCCTTTCGCTCTAGCTTCATAACTCAGTACAATACGATGACGCAAAACATCATGAGTGACAAAACCTATATCAACCGGAGTGACAAAGCTATTGCCCCGAAGAAATGCCTTGGCTCTGGATGCCTTATAGAGGTCGATAGAGGCTCTAGGTGAAGCACCGAACATTATCGACTCTTTGATAGAGTCCAATCCAAACTTCTCTGGATCTCTAGTAGCCGATACAAGTCGAATGATATAATACTCCAACTCCTTGTCGATATGAACCCTCTCTAGATCTTCTCTGATCATATAGAGATCATCTCTGCTCAAGACTGCCAAAACATCCCCAAAGCTCTTGGTAGCAGCTCTACGCATGATCTCCAGCTCCTCCTCTTCACTGTTGTGTTTGACGATTAGCTTCATCATAAAACGATCCAGCTGGGCTTCTGGCAGAGCATAAACACCCTCCTGCTCTATAGGGTTTTGTGTTGCCATCACTAGAAATGGCTGCTCTATAGCAAAAGTTTCATCTCCTATAGTGACTTGTCTCTCCTGCATCACCTCAAGCAGTGCTGATTGTACTTTGGATGGTGCACGGTTGATCTCATCTGCCAATAGTAGATTGGTAAATAGTGGTCCCTTTTTTATCTTGAAACTATTGTTTTTGGGATCATATATCTCTGCACCTATGATATCACTAGGGAGAAGATCCGGCGTGAATTGTATGCGTTTAAACTCCAAACCTAGTGCTTTGGAGAGTGCATTGATAGTAGTCGTCTTGGCAAGTCCAGGAACCCCCTCTATGAGTATATGCCCATCACTTAGCAGTCCTATCAATAACCCTTCGATCATCTGCTCTTGACCGATGACAGCTTTGCTCAGCTCCTGTTTGAGTATTTCAATTTTAGCCTTCATAGATTTTTTATTCTCCTTTGTATCAGATTAAGAGTTTTTAATAGTATATCAAGTTATAACAAAGTATTAGAAGTAAACCTTAGCATATCTTTATCTAAGCAGTGTTATAATCTTCTAAAAAGGCAGAAGGAGATATATCATGCTAAAAAAAATAGTGTTGGCTATACTATTTATAACAACAGTTCTAAATGCTACGGCACCTACCAAAGAGAGTGTAGCAGAACTCTATATAGCTACCTTCGATCGTGCACCCGATGCATCTGGTTTGGAGTATTGGCTCGGCACCGGTTCTAGTATCGAAAATATAGCTGCTAGTTTCTTCGATCAGGAGGAGACTCAGCTGAAGTATCCCGATGGAACTACTGCTATTGAGTTTGTCACAGCTGTCTATGTTAATCTTTTTAATCGCCCACCTGAAAGGGCAGGTTTGATCTACTGGAAAGAGGAGGTCGAATCAGGGAGGATCCACCGTTCACTCTTTATCCTTTCAGTTATCAACGGTGCACAGAGATCAGACCAAACAGTCCTCTACCATAGGACAACAGTCGGAATAGCATTTGCAGATGCCCAATTGAATGATGCCAAAGATGCGGAGTGTGTGATAGCAGGTGTCACAGAGAATTATCTAACATTAGTCAGGGGTCTCAATAAAGTCGAAGAGCTAGTCAACGGTAATCCATGTACTGCAGATTGGACAGTCCAAAACTACATAGATGCAGGTATCACAGGAGTAACAGAGGAGAATCTTGATGAAGTCAATATAGCGGTAACAAATTTAGGGTTGGATCTCTATGATCCTGCTGATAGAGAAGAGATCCAAGCTATAGTCGATAAGATCAATAATCCAGTATCTGATCAAGACTCTTTCATCACCACTTGGAAGACAGACAATCAAGGTCCTGGCTACGATGATCAGGTCGTGATCATGACGCGTGAAGAAAGGTATACATATGACTACAATATCGATTGGGGTGATGGCGAGATCAATACTGGGGTAACAGGAGATACCAACCATTTTTACAGGAGAGCAGGTACATATACCATCAAGATTTCCGGGACTTTCCCGGCTTTCTATCTAAGCGAAGATGATTCTAATTATAAATTGCTATATATAAATCAATGGGGCAAGATCAAGTGGAAATCAATGGAACAGGCTTTCCTTCTATGTCGCAATGTGCAAAGTATAGCCAAAGACGCACCGGATCTATCAGGCGTAAGAAGCATGATGGGTATGTTTGCTGCTGCAGAGAAATTCAATCAAGATATCAATGATTGGGATGTATCTTATGTCAACAACATGTATGGCACATTCTCTAGTGCACTTGCATTCAACCATGATCTCAACGGTTGGGATGTATCCAATGTGACAGATATGAGTCTTATGTTTTTGACTAGTGGATTCAATGGAAGAGTCGAACAGTGGGATGTATCTAATGTGACTGATATGTCTCTAATGTTTGGGGAAAGTGCATTCAATCAAGATATCAGTGGCTGGGATGTCTCTAGTGTGACTGATATGTATTCAATGTTTGGGGAAAGTGCATTCAATAGAGATATCAGTGGCTGGGATGTCTCTAGTGTGACTGATATGTCTATGATGTTTCATGAGAATGCATTCAATCAAGATATCAGTGGCTGGGATGTCTCTAGTGTGACTGATATGTATCTAATGTTTTATGACAGTGCATTCAATCAAGATATCAGTGGCTGGGATGTCTCTAGTGTGACTGATATGTATTCAATGTTTGAGGAAAGTGTATTCAATAGAGATATCAGTGGCTGGGATGTCTCTAGTGTGACTGATATGAGTGGCATGTTTGCAGCTGCTAGTGCATTTACAAATCACAACTTAGGAGTATGGGATGTATCTAGTGTAACCAAACACGATGATTTTTTTACACATGAAACGGGTGCCGGAAATATAGAACCAAATTGGCCATAAGAAACTCTACAAGAACAATTCTACCCAAGGATATAGAGACCCAAATAGTTTTGGATTTTATATGAGAGTTATAGATGCGTAAATTCAGGCACTATCTCTCTAAGTTTATCAATCTGTCTCTCTGAGTTTAGCAACTCCTCTATATCTTGATTTAACCTATTGATACCATATGGAGTTGGTGCTGCAACCATAATAGACTCATACTCTGTATGCATATCACTCTCATCGATCAGAAGCTCTTCGTATAGCTTCTCTCCGGGTCTCAATCCTATATACTCTATCTCTACATCAAGCTTGCCGGAGAGCTCTATCATCTTCTGTGCTAACTCTGCTATCTTGACAGGCTCCCCCATATCCAAGATAAAGATCTCTCCACCTCTACCTAGAGATGCTGCCTGCAGGACTAGCTCACAAGCTTCGGGTATCAACATAAAGTAGCGTGTGATCTCAGGATCTGTTACAGTTATATTTCTATTTTGCTCTATCTGTCTTTGAAATTTCGGGACTACAGACCCGGAACTACCCAAGACATTACCAAACCTTACTGCAACGATAGATGTCTCTTTTGCATCTACATTTTGTGCATAGAGTTCACAGATTCGCTTGGTTGTACCCATTACATTTGTTGGTCTTACAGCTTTATCTGTCGAGATCAATAGAAAAGTCTCTACCCTGCTCTCTATAGAGAGATCTATGATATTTTTTGTACCGATGATATTGTTTATGATAGACTCCCTGATATTCTCTTCGACCATCGGCACATGTTTGTAAGCAGCTGCGTGGATGACGATCTGTGGCTTATACTTACCAAAGGTCTCTTCGATAAAGTCTCTATTTGTGACAGATTGAAGAACGGGTACGATAGGTATATCACTCTCTGCGACCTCATCAAAAATAGAGTATAGATTATACTCACTATGATCCAACAGCACTAGTTTGGATGCACCAAATCCTATACACTGCCGTACTATCTCAGAACCTATACTGCCACCAGCCCCTGAGATCAATATATTTTTACCTTTGACAAACTCAGAGATAGCCTGCCTATCCAAATCTTTGGCATTCCTAGCAAGCAGATCTCTAAGTGTCAGCTTTTTCAACTGATTGGCAAATGGCTTATCTCTCAGTATATCATCTAAACTTGGGAGGATTTTTATCTCATCAAAATATGGTACCAGATCACTGTATATATCCTTCACTCTGCTCTTGGGAGCACTTGGCATAGCGATAACGAGTAGAGTATAGTGAGCATTTGGAGTTAGACTATTTTTCAGATTTTTACTAGATATGATCTTTATACTATCGATAGATCGTTTTTGCAAATTTATATTATCATCAATGAAGTATCTAACCCTATACTTACCATCTCTAAACTCCTCTTCCAGTTTAAGTCCAGCCTTCCCCGCACCATAGATAATGACATCTTTTGTCTTCTCTATATAACTTTTATTTATCCAGTAGTTGTAAGCGTAGACTGCAAAGTTGAGGATAAAAAGGTAGAGTAGTAGCTCTGAGATCAATAGAGCGATAGAGACAGTACCATAGAACAAAGGCATATATATTGCAAAAGCCGCCGCATAAGCGACACTCTTGATCAAAAATGTTTTAGGAGTTGATTTTGACCAAGATAGTGAATAGTCTTGAAGTAGTAGTCGAGATGCAAGCATCCTAACTACCACTACAATAGATACAACACTCCACACTATAGGTTCATGAAAGATAAAAAATGTCCAACTAAATGTACCTATAGTTAGTAGTATTATCACTATAAAATTTGCTACTCTTTTATCTAAAAATGATAACATATTAAGTTTAGCCAAGAAGTCTTTTGACAGATTTGTTGACTCTTCCGCCATCAGCCCTGCTGCCTATAGTACTTTTAGCCGCACCCATCACTCTGCCCATATCTTTCATGCTGCTTGCTCCTGTTGAGGCGATGATCTCTGCCAAGATCTCATCCAACTCTTTATCACTCATCGGTTCAGGCAGATAGCTCATCACAAGGGCTAACTCTAATTCATCTTTGGCCACTAGGTCATCCCTGCGGGCTTCCTTGAACTGGATGATGGCATCTTCACGCTGTTTGGCATATTTCATCAAGATCCTCTCGACAGTATCATCATCTACTTCGATACGCTGATCAACCTCTATCTGTTTGATAGCTGCAGTGATGTTGCGAAGTGTATCTCTCTTGGTTGTATCTTTGGCTCTCATAGCCTCTTTTATATCATGTTTGATCTGCTCTTTCAAATTCAAAATAGCTCCTTTTTAGTGTGATTATATCATATCTTGAGAAATAGATAGAGACCCAAAGCCCTAACTGCTATAATAACACGATGATTATTACAATAGAAGAGAAAACATTTGAGACAGCCAAGATCACACAGCTCTACCCAGCTGCAATCGTCAAAACCGGATATAAGGATGAGACAACACAAGTAAGCTTGGAGTGGCTAGAGATCGAAGCTAAGGGCAAGGTAGAACTTGAAGGGTATGGGATCTTTCTCCATCTAGGCGATGAGGAGAAGTACTCTTTTCTATATGAGAGTAGAGATGCTCTCGATGAAGCTATAGGAGAGTTGTCTCTACAGTTGCAAAAATAGTAAACTACCTAAGGGCTACCCCAAGCTCAAAGAGGCTGAGTTGATGCAGTAGCGTTCTCCTGTAGGGGCTGGTCCATCAGGAAACAGATGCCCCAAGTGAGAACCGCAAGCAGCACAGCATACTTCTGTACGAGTCATACCAAAGGAGTTATCTTCGATATACTCGATCACATCTCTGCTGATAGGTTGGAAGTAGCTAGGCCACCCAGTCCCCGAATCAAACTTGGTATCCGAATCAAATAGCGGTGTTTTGCAACATTTGCAAAGATAGAGACCTTTTGATTTCTCATCCCAGTACTCATTTTGGAATGGTGGTTCAGTGCCATGGTTGATGCAAACACTGTACTCTAGGGGGCTTAGCTCCTCTTTGAGTTTTTCTTTGTTGAGTTTTATTGGATAAGAGATGGTAAATCCTTTAAATATTTTTCATATCATATCAAAATTTCTTTGGTTTTAAGCAAGATTCTCCTATCATGCCATTATCAATTTCGGAGCAGACATGACAATTTTTCAACTTATTCTTTTTATTTCAGCGATGGTGATCTTTTACCTTTTTTTCAAAAAGCTTTTTAGTGAAGATTATCCTAAACGAGGTGTCGATTTTGAGGCAAAAAATGCCGATGAGCAGATTGGTGGTATTAGCCGTCCGGAGAAGATATTTTCCAGACCTACAGCCAAGCCCAATCGTATAGATGAACTCACGGCAATTGCAGATGAATCTGTAGAGAAGGGTGATATGACAGAAGCCCAGAAGGCTCTACAGAGTGCATTGATCATCGATGAGAACAATCCCGATATTTTAAGCAGGTACGCATATGTACTCAATGCAACTAACAACCATACTGCCGCCAAGGAGGAGTATCAAAAGCTGTTAGAGGTGACACCAGAGGATGATATGGCTGAAGCCGCCCTAGGCAATATCTGCCATCAGTTGGGAGATGACGAAGCAGCGATTATGCATCATAGCCGCTCTATTGAACTAGACCCCCAATACGCACCACACTACTACAACTATGCAAATACCCTCTACGATCTTGGCAAGAGTCAAGATGCACTAGAGCTTTATGAGAAGGCATATAACATCGATCCTACACTCGATCAAGCCCAAGAGATGATCAGTAAACTCAAAGAAGCCAAGTAGCTATGTGCAGTTGTTTTGTTGATCAGATTGCAAGTCAAGAGATTTTGCTGCGTGTCACCAATGTCTGTGGAGAGTGTTATGATGATTTAGAGGTAGGTGATCAGATCTTTTATGATATGGATAGTTACCGATACCTTTGTCAAAGATGCCAAGAGATCATATGTGACAACATGGAGAAAGAGTCTGAAGATATAGATCAAGAGGTGAGTCTATTTTAACTACTTTTTTATCTTGACACTGCAGAGTGTTGCTTTGATATTCATACTGAAGCTGATCGCAACATCACGCCATGTTTTCCCGCTATGAAGATCATAACAACTCTTGTTGATTGTCGCTAATGCAGGGGTTGCATCAAAATCACCTAGATCTATCACCCCATCTGCTCTAAAATTCTCTTTTTCATAGTGATACTTCATTGGAATGATCAATGATTTTTTATTCATAGTGATCATGACTGAGACTATACCGGTTCTAGGCTCTCCTTTAATATATTTATCTGCTTTGATATCTTTGATAACAGCATCTATCTCTCCTCCTGACATCTTTTGAAAGAAAAAAGTAACAACTGTTTTGTCTCTTTCGAGATTGCCTGTATAGATCTTATCTGTATCGATCTTCACTTTGGATCCAACTAGCAACTCTCTGAAGTTTTTTCCCTCTAGTGCCTTGGGTGAGTACTCTATAGAGGTAAATTTTCCACCCACTGCGATCTTGCCAAATGTTTTATATGCTTTCCAGTTGATATCTATCTCTTTTTTCTGAGCCAATATGCATCCGCTTGCATCTGCTATCGTATATAACAGTATAAATGCCAGTACTATTTTTTTCATCTTTTATCCTCTGTTGTGGTATTGGATTCTATAGTTTGAACTGTTACATTAGACTCTTTTAGCTCACCTGCAAGTGTCTGAAGAGCGATATTGACTTTGCCAATAATTGCTAAACAGCTCTTATCTTTGATATTATGTTTGAGTGTATAATATTCAGGGTTGGTATAGGAGATCCAGTGGTTTCCTTCATAGTCAGAGTAGAAGAGCATCCTGAGTGGAAGATCCAGCCCCATAGTTTGGTTGCACTGCATAAGCAGAGTTCCCATTTTGGGATTGCCAAAAACTACGACAGTTGTTGAGAGCATCTCCATCTCAGCATTTTTTGCATTTTGTGCATGATCGATTACTTGAAAGAGAGATAGACCACTCTCCTCTAAAATCTTCTCAAATGTTTTGACACCCTCTTGGGTCGTGTATTTACTCTGGACCGTTTCTATAAATGCACCTTTTCTATTTTCACATCCGAGAAAAACCAGTGCAAACAGTGTGATCAATAGGATTTTTTTCATACTATCTCCTCAGTTAAGCTATACATTGAATCTAAAGTGCATTACATCACCATCCTGCACTATATACTCTTTACCCTCTAGTCTCATCTTTCCTGCCTCTTTGGCTCCTGCATCTCCACCATAAGTGATGAACTCATCATAAGAGATAACCTCTGCACGAATGAAACCTTTTTCAAAATCATTGTGTATAACAGCTGCGGCTTTGGGAGCAGTAGTCTCTTTGCGTATAGTCCAAGCTCTCACCTCTTTGACCCCTGCGGTAAAGTAGCTCATGAGTCCCAGTTTATCAAACCCTTTGCGAATGATTTGATCTAGTCCAGACTCAGATACACCCAGAGACTCTAGCATCTCACTCTTCTCCTCCTCATCGAACTCTACCATCTCCTCTTCAACTTTGGCACATAGCTTGATCACTTCACGGTTCTTCTCTTTGGCATACTCTCGGAGTGCTTTGACAAACTCACTATCCTCCTCCAGTCCACCCTCATCTACATTGGCTCCATAGATGATCTCTTTGCTTGTGAGAAGTCTCATCTCTCTATTCATAGTGACAAATGCATCATCATCTATATCTTCAAAGCTTGATACAGGATTGCCCTCAGCGATGAACTCCATCAAAGCTTCTGCGATAACTAGTTGTGTTTTTGCATCTTTATCATTGCCACGAGCCTTTTTAGTCAGAGAGTCTATCCGTTTTTGCAGTGAGTCTATATCAGCAAAGAGTAGCTCCTGCTCGATGATCTCAATATCACGGATAGGGTCTATCAAGCCTTCAACATGTGTGATATTTTCATCTTCAAAGCAGCGAACTATCTCTAGTATCACCTCTGTTTCACGGATATTGGTGAGAAATTTATTACCAAGACCTTCACCTTTGCTAGCACCCTTGACAAGTCCTGCTATATCTACAAAATCTAGTGTAGAGTGCTGTACTCTCTCAGGATTGACTATCTTTGCCAAAGCATCAAGACGATCATCAGGTACAGGTACAACTGCTTTGTTTGGCTCTATCGTACAAAAAGGATAATTTGCACTCTCTGCATTTTGTGCTTTTGTGAGTGCATTAAATGTTGTTGACTTCCCTACATTGGGTAGTCCTACCAGTCCTATTCCTAATCCCATTATTCTCTTCCTCTATTAGTATTATAGTTTATTCGCGATTATATCCAAAGGGTGCTTTTGTTTCGGATTTCTAATGTCCATCACCTCTAGATACTTTTTCTATGAGTCTAAGCATCATTCGTACACCTGCTCCTGTCGCTCCACTAGGGTTTTCACCCCAAGCATGTTCGACAAAAGCAGGTCCTGCGATATCTATATGTGCCCAGCGATCTTTGTGATCCTCATCGATAAACTCTGAGAGGAACATACCAGCCGTGATAGCTCCACCATAGCGAGTATTGGAGACATTGGAGATATCAGCAACTTCACTCTTGAGAGATTTACCAAGATAGTGGTTGAAGTCTAGTTTGGTTGCCATCTCTCCGGAGATTTTATTGGCAGCATTGAGTACCATATCTATAGGCATATTACTATTGCCCATGACACCTGAAGTATAGTGACCTACACCTACTACACAAGCACCTGTTAGAGTAGCCATATCAAAGAGATAGTGGGCTTTAACCTCTTGTTGTGCATAACATAATACATCTGCAAGCACGAGACGACCCTCTGCATCTGTATTGCGTACTTCGATGGTTTTACCATTTTTTGCGATGAGAACATCATCGGGTTTGTATGCATCTCCGCCTATCATATTCTCCACTGCACCTATAAAACCATGAACTTCAACTGGCAAATTCATCTGCGAGACGGCTTTCATGATCCCCATAACCGCTGCACCTCCACTCTTGTCAGCTTTCATGGTAACCATAAAGTCTGCGGGTTTTAGGCTGAGTCCGCCACTATCATAAGTGAGTCCCTTGCCAACTATGGAGATAATGGCTTTTGGATCTTTAGGCTTATGAGAAAGGTGGATAACTCTTGGTTCATGGCGACTTGCACGAGCTACTGCCAGCAAACTATTCATATTCTCTTTTCGAATCATTTTTGGGTTGAGAATTGTACACTCTAGAGTACTATTTTTAGCAAGCTTTTGTGCCATCTTTGCCATCACTGCCGGATAACAATCGTCTGGAGAAGTATTGACAATATCACGAGTATAGTTAGTGGCTTTTGCCCCGACCTGTGCATTGTCTATAGCTCTTTGACAACTCTCTTGGTTTAGCTCATAACCATGATACTCTTCGAGTGATATAGTGATATTTTTCAGATTTTTAGGACTCTTTTTACTCTTGTAAGTATCAAAGTGATAAGCACCCAGAGTTATCCCCTCAACCATACCTCTAAGGACAGCAGTGCATTTAGGATGACTCATATAGCTGGCTATTTTGGCATATTTGAATGTAGTACCTCTAAGTGAACGGATACCTACAGCAACTGCAGAACGAATATCCGGACTCTTGATACTCTCAGAACCGATATAGAGCCGCCCTTTTTCAGCAAGCAGACAGCTCTCCTCATGTTTGCCTGAAAAACCTGCTTTTTTAAGAGTTTTTCTATCTTTGACAAACTCATGTTTCAAATCTTTGCCGATAACAATAATAATCTCCAAGTCTGCTTTGATGCTGTTGAGTCTCTCTGTAGTTAATTTAAAATTCATTTTATCTCCTTATATTTTGTGTTGAAGCGTGGATTATATCATAATATTGATTTTAAATATTCAAGAGGATGGATATTTTTATTATAGGTTTCGTAGTGAGAGGAGACAACAATATCAGGACATACAACTGCCCTCATATCTATAACCTCTATATTAACTATCTACTGCTAGACCACCACTTCTTAACGGAATTGGAAAAGCTTGTACTATACTTTAGTAGGGTTTCCTGAAAAGTGTGAAGATACTCATGATAAGGTATAGAGAAACTGTTAGTTGCCTTATCCTCTTCATAATATCCATATCCATATCCATATCCGTATCCATATCCGTATCCATATCCATTTTTATCTATATCTACCCCATTGAGCAGAACACTAAAACCTTTGATATTACTATCTGTTAAAAACTCTTGTGCTAAATGCATGGTTTTTTTCTTTGATACGCCTGCACGCGTAACATAGATAGTCGCATCAGATAGACGCATCAGCATTCTTGCATCTGTCACCAACCCAACCGGCGGTGTATCAAGTATGATCACATCATAAACAAGCTTAAGTTTAGAGATAACATCTTTCATCCTTCTGCCTTGGATCAGTTCGCTAGGATTTGGCGGAATAGGTCCAGATGAGATAATATCCAAATCTTCATACTGCGTACTTTGGATTACAGCTGCTAACTCAGCATGGTTAGAGAGCAGAGTACTCATCCCTGCCGAGTTTGGAAGATTAAATTTCTTATGTAGTGCCGGCTTACGCATATCAAGATTGAGAATGATAGCACGCTTATGAGTCAAACTCATTATGCCACCCAAGTTAGCACAGACTGTAGTCTTCCCCTCTCCTCCAACAGTTGAAGTGACAGAGATGACTTGTGAAGTCTCTTCTGGTGCCATAAATTGAAGATTGGTACGAAGATTACGAAATGATTCTGCTGCAGATGATTTGGGAGATCTAAATACTTTGAGTATCTCCTTATCTTTTCCCATGTTTGGGATCATTCCCAACTGCGGAGCATTAGTAATCTGCTTGATATCCTCATCGCTGTTGATAGTATCATCGAGAAAGTCTCTCAAAAATGCCAAAGAAATTCCCAATATAAGACCGAGAATCATACCCACGATCACGATCAACTTTCTTTTGGGTTCTACAGGTTTTCTAGGATAGATGGCACTATCCAAAATCTGATTTTTACTGACGGTAGAAGCTTTGGCTATAGCAGTTCCGGCTTGTCTCTCTAGTAGATATGAGTAGATCTTCTCATTTACAACAAATTTACGCTGCAATCCACCAAAAACTCTCTCATTCTCAGGAAGTCTGTTGATCTTTTTTTGATACTCCGCTATGGATTGCTCTAGTAATTTTTTGCGTTCTGAATAGTTCTTTTTCATATTTTTGATCATCTCAATGATAATCTTTTGCGTCTGTACTATCTGTCGTCTGAGTTTGCGCACTTCAGGATACTCTTCTGTGAAGTCTGCTTTAAGATTTTTTAGTTTCATTATAGATTGCTGTAGCTCTTGTATCAACTTGGTTAGTGTCTGACCTCCTGACTGCTCTCCTGCTCCACTATAAAAACCACTCATTGAGATCGTCTCTAGATTTTTCCCTGACTTTACTTGAGTATAAAGTATATTGAGCATACCCTCTTCGATCTTGATGGTAGCTAGATTCTGCTCTGCTGTAGACATACTCTCGACAATGCTCTCTGCCTGTGTGTCCAAGCTTATAATTTTGGTATCTTTTTTGAAATTTTCCAACTTGACAGCAGAGTTGTTGAGATTATCATTGATCTTCTTGAGCTGCGCATCAACGAAAGAGAGTGTTTTTGATGCTTCTCGTGTTTTTTTATATATACTTTGAGTAATATAAACATCTGCTAGGGCATTGGCATACTCCTGTGCTCGCAGTGCAACAGTATCCCTATTGTTGATGACAAGTATATTGGTATTTTTGCCTGCAACACTGATCGATACCCCCTCTCTAGCAGAGTCAACAGCAAGCTCATCATCAAGAACAACAAAGCGATAGTGCTTATTTACTAAACTTTTGCCTTTTTTTGGGCTTAAGACAAAAGAGAAGTGGTCACCTCTAACACGCTTTCCAAAAGTGTGAACTCTATTATATTCCCATTTTTGATCTGTATTTTTATCTATACCCTTGACCTTGACCTTGTATCTATTTTGACTATATGGATAGATGTGAAAAGATAGGTTATAGCCTTTAGTCAAATTGACATCAAAGGGAGAGCTTTTATATAGTTCATACTCTTTCATATTTGTCGTAGTATAGTAGCGATGAGAAAAATCTACACTCTGCAGAGCATGATTTGCTACAGAACGAGACTTCAGAATCTCTATCTCTGTATCAGTAGTATGACTGCCACCAGATCCTGTTGCCATCTCAAGGATATCATTTCCCTTACGGTAATCATCCTCTATTCCTATCTCAATCGTTGAAAAACTTGAATATATATTTGGCTTAAAATAGGCAAAAACCATGGCAAAAAGAGTTGCTGCTACTACCACAATCAAAATAGTCCATCTATATCTACTTAGTGTTCTAAAGACCTCTTTTATATCTATCTCATCTTCATCAATCTCATGTGTACTCAACACTTATCCTTATAGGTTATAATTTTTGCAGCTGCTCTTATTGTTTGATTTTATAGTACTTGACTTAAATATATATTATATCATATGGGAACTTCAATCTGTTTCAAGTTGATCATAATACTCTACGACTCTATGATCTACACTGATAACTCTCTGTAGATAGCGGGTCAAATCTCCACGACTAAAGTCTATCTTCAACCTTTTTGGGTCTATAGCTCTGGATATCGCCACATAGAACTGGCTTGGCGCAAAGATATTATCAACATTGCAAACTAGTCTGTCGATACTCATGCCTTGTGATTTGTGGATAGTTACAGCATAAGCTAGTTTTAGAGGGAACTGTGACAGTGTTGCTAGAGAGATCGTCTCTATTGTGCCATCTGGTTTAACCAGCATATCAAGGAGATCAAAGGTGTGACGCTCAACCCTCACAAACTCCTCCTCCTTCTCTACGATGAGGTGATCCTCCTCTATACTGCGCAGTATACCTCGTTCTCCATTGACAAATTTACCCCATTTATTGACAGTGAATAGTATAGGCACACCCTCTTTTAGAATCAACTGTTCACTAACAGGTAGCATTTTTTTCCACCCTAGCAGTTTTTTCTCATGAACTTTTCCGAACATCTCTATATGAGCAAAGAGAATAGTCTCATCTGTCTCAAGCTCATCTATCTTGGCACGGTTGATCTGCTCTACCTCCAAGTTGCGTCCATATAGATATGTGGGGTCACCCTGATCTGCACTATCATTGTTCCAGAGCCTAGTTATATAGGAGAGAACCTCATCATCGCAAATCCCACGGCGAATCTTATGCAAAATCTTTGTAAACTCTCTATCTTCTGTCCGTTTCATCTCTGTCAGCTCGATCACCATCAGCTCAAACTGCTCCCAGGCACTGCTCTCAAAAGCATAAAGTCTATCTCCAAAAAGAGCCTTTTTCTCCTTCTGTTTCTGTATGGGCGGTAACTGAAAAAAGTCACCAACCAAGAGGAGTTTGCCTAGATAGCCCAGAGTGTTGAGACGATAGGCGATCATATCGAGAAGATCTGTACTGATCATAGAGATCTCATCTATGATAATGAGATCCGTTGCTTTTAGAATTTTCTTGAGATCAGAGAGTCGATGTTTTACCCGTTTGTCACCCATCTTGAGTTCATCAAAATTGGCAGAGATCCCAAAGACAAAGAAACTATGCACTGTAAATCCACCGATATTGACTGCACTCACACCTGTAGAGCCTAGTGCTGCGACTTGTTTACCATCTCTCCTAAATTGTGATATCACCTCATTGGTCATATAGCTTTTACCTACACCGGCTCCTCCTGTCAAAAAAACATTGGTATGTTTGAGTGCCTCTAGTATATCAGTCACATCACTCATCTAAACCCTGCTCTATCTATCAAACCTCTCTGACAGCGACTTCTGACAACTTTACCCCCCTTGAGCAGAGTAGAGAGATCATCACCTCCATACCCCAAATGAAACCAGAGTTCTGTTATCATCCCACTTTTGCAACGCAACTCTACACGCTTGCCAGCTCCTCTACCAAAACTCTCATCCGCTTTGAATCGAACCTGCTCAAGTGTCACTACTCTACCTTGATTGTTAGCAAAAAAACGGCTCAGCTTTGAACGATTGACCTGTTGTGATAGTGATATCGCTTCAGCATAATAGCTATTGGCATCTGTACCATAACAGGTACCATGCTTTATCCACTCATGACGATGGAGATTTGACATGACTCCAGGCATTACATTTAGTAGTTCTTTGCGTATCTCATCACTCAATTCTAGCTTCGGCAGTCGATTCCATTGGCGATTTTTATCATACTGTTTCTGCTTGTGCGGTACACTGCAGTAGAGATTGTCTCTAGGTTGAGGCCATAGACCATGCAGTACAAAGTGTTTATTGGTTATGCGACTATCTCCACTCAGACGGCACTCCCTTCTGTTGCGGTGTGTTTGGCAAAAAGCATTTTGCCAACTCATCGCAAGTAGAAGCTCTTTTGGGTGCTTCTCAACTATGAAATTTTTACTCTTGCTCTTTTTGACTTGGAGTCTGTTGGCACCATCGAAGCAGCTTCTATCTACCCAGCGATTGGGTATTGTGATATCAGGCACAGTGACATAGTACTGCTCACCCTGCTCTTTGATGATTCTATATGAAACTCCCTCTTCTAGTCTATGTTGACCACTATTTTTGGTATGTTTCATGTTGTTAAAGAGTTCACAAGTATGGATGGCTCTTCTCTCTTCGATCGCATAGATGGAGGTGTAGAAAAAAAGTGTCAACAGTAATATCGTTCGCATAGGACTCCTTGGGTTAGCCTTAGTTGATAGTTTTGGTATTATACTCTACTGAGTTTAAATTACAAATTTTCAGGCGTGACACTGTTTTGACCCAACTATTTGCATTTTGATCAAAAAGAAGGCACCCCATTAACCAAATCATGATGAGTATATTCGATCGAAACATCAGACTCTTTCATCATGTCCCAGGATAAGATATCCTCTTTTTTGATAACAACATGCTCTTTAAAAATCAGAATAAAATCATAACCATGGTAACGAAAGATCATCGCATCAGGATATTTTGTCTCCAGCATAAGATAAAACTCTTTTAAAAACTGGTCTCCTCTACTCCAGCCATGTCTATTATTATACTTGGAAAAATATTTTAATTTTATTAGATTAAAGCATCGTGTCTCTTCTTCATTTTTGATAAGTATAAGCTTGAGATAATTTTCATTATATGCATCCGTCAAAGAGTCTCTGAAAAAATAGGAAAAACGGCGCTCTTCAAGTGCATTACTAGGTAGTTGTACTGTTTTGGTAGTGGCAATATCTCTTAAACTATCGACAGCCGCCTTAGCTACATCTGGATGAAATTGTGTACCACTAAAGAGTTCTATCTCTGCTATGGCTTCTGCTACGCTTTTGCGTGCTTTGTAGATACGGTTGGTTGTCATCGCATCAAACGCATCTGCAACAGCAATGATATAAGAGAGTAGCGGCACCTGATGGGATCCATTTTTGGATGTTTCGGGATATCCTGTACCATCATAGCGAACATGATGATACCTGATGATCTCTGCTAAATCCTTGTACATCTCTATTTTGGAGAGCATTTGATAACCCGCAAAAGAGTGCTGTTTGATAAGATCATACTCCAATGATGTCAAGTTGCCGGGTTTGAGCAAGATAGAATCAGGTGTCACTACTTTACCTATATCATGCAGTATGGCTGCTTTTTCCAGCTTTCTAATCTCCTCTTTGTCAATACCCATCTCTTCGGCGATATAACGGCAATACTCAGCTACTCTAACCGTATGACCAGCCGTATAGCTATCACGCTGTTCTATGATATTGACAAAGGCCAAAATAGTCTCTTCGTAGTTGGAGATCTTCTCTAACTCCATCTCTTCAAGCATAGTATTTTGCTGTATGGAGCAGAGTGCAAACCCAATATCTGTGGCTAAGTTTTCTAACATTTTCACCTCTTCAGGCACGAAGCCATCTTCATGCTCAGAGAAGACAGAGAGTGTACCTAGCGCTTCCTCTTTTTCACTGCTCCTCAATGGCAAGATGATAATCCAGCATGACGAACAGCTATACTCATCACCGCCAATTTCAAACTGATACTCCTTGGGCAATTTTTCTATAATAGTGGTATTGAGTTCCAGTGCACTTTTAGCAGAATTTAATGCAAAGGTGTGGTGGTGGCTCTTGAGAGTATAGTGTTTTTGATCTAGTAGATTTTTGTCATCTTCTGATTGGCTAACGACCTCTAGTAGATTCTCTTTTATTAGTCCCATCCATACAAATTTATAGTGTTTATGTTTGGCTAACCTATCCATAGAGTTTTGAATCACCGTTTGTGTAGAAAAAGAGTTGACCAGTATCTTATTGACATCTGCTATGGTTCGTAAAACATCTTTGAGATATCTCTCTTGAGTATACATCTTTTCCAAAGATGCAGTCCGTTCATGGACTTTTTTCTCTAGACCTGTATTGAGTATTTTGATGGTTATATTGAGCCTATGGATATAAAATAGAACCAGCATAATCAACAAAAATGCTACAGCAACAACATAAAACCATACTTTATATTTCTCATAAAAGTGAGAAAAAGTAAACTTTTTAAGCTCCCCGTAAAAACCAAGATGCAACTCTTCAAGCAGAGTGTGTACTTTGGAGTAATCCAGTGGTATAGTCCAGCCTGCTATGCGTGCATCTCGTGCAGCTTTGGAGGAGGATGGCATCTGCAAAAGAGCGATGAGTACATCATTGGCTAACTTTTGAGGTGTAGCTGAGAGCTTGGCAAAAGGCCACTCCGGATAGAGTTCTGTACTTACCATAAAGGGAAATCCAGAGTATCTCTTTGGGGATAATATTCGGCAAATTTTAGGATCAATAGTCCACTCATTTGCCATTCGTTCCAGAGTATCTGTTCTGACAGTCCCTGCATCAATTTTGCCATTTTTCATTGCCAAGACTACTCTGTCGTGAGAGCCAAAAAAGGTAAATTCTGAAAAATCATCAACTGTGACACCATGGTCTTTAAGCTCTTTTTGTGCCATAATCCAGCCACCAAATGAGTTGATATCTACTGCACCAAACCGCTTGCCCTTTAGATCATCCAATGTTTGGATATCACTATTTTGTTTTGTAAATATCACCCCGCCAAAACTACTCACTGTGGTGCCGTCACTGCTGATATTTTTGAGTGTTGCGATTCTACTCACACCATAATCATGTTCTAGCTCTACATAATATGCTGTATTGGTAAGAACAAAATCGATCTTATCGTCTGCAACACTCTGTTTAAGTTTTTCAAAATCAAGCGGTACAATTTCAAAGGTATAGTCTCTGATCTCTTTAGTGAGATACTCAGCTGTTGCTGTGTATTTTTGCAGGGTTATACCGGCACTTCTCTTTGCCAAGACACCTATTTTGATATTTTCAAGCGACCAGAGTGATGAGAGGGAAAGAGAGAGCAGTAGAAGTATACGAACTACCATGGATAACCTTATAATTAATATGTCAAATCAATACCTTGAGCCAAAAAATTCTAACTAAACAATATAACATTATAACATTATAACAAAACTAAATAAACCTATGCCATAATAATAATGAACTAATCTCTATTGCATATTTCGGGTTAAAGAGTGTAACATTAAAGATAAAAAGAGATAATGCAGTATATAGATAATGATAAAAAAAACAGATTAGGAACCTTCAATGATATTTAAAAACCTATCGGAGATCGAAACTATACCCATAAATGAACGACTTCAACACTTGGGTACCAAGAGGAAAACTCCTTGTATGGATAGAACTTTCCGCTCCAATATGATGCTCAATCCACTAAACTTGAAGCATCTCAATCGTATCGATGAGAGTGATGCCGATATGATCACGCTCAACTTAGAAGATGCTATTGCTCCTAGCAGAAAGAGAGAAGCTCTACACAATATAGCTCTGGCTCTTTCACACTTGGACGAGTCCAATAGCTTTATCATAGTTCGTACCAACCCTATAGATGAAGGTGGTGATGATGAGATAGCATTTCTAAATGATTTTGCTTTTGATGCAATACGCATACCAAAGGTAATAGATCAAACAGAGATCGCCCGTGCTCTTACTATACTCTCAAAAGAGAGAGAGTTGCATATCTCACTAGAGACAGCTCAAGCATTTCAAACTCTCAACAGACTCCGCATTGATGAACGATTTACTACAGTCAATCTAGGGATACTAGATCTGCTCAGCTCTATGGGACTTCCCCAATCTATCCTGCAGATCGGCAATCCAACCATAGACTATATACTCAGCAAATTTCTAGTCGATGCCAAAAGCAGCGGTCTTAACCCTATCTCTTTCATGTATCAAGAGTATCGTGACAGAGAGACATTTACAGAGTGGTGCCAGAGAGAGAAGATGATGGGCTTTGCGACCAAAGCCTGTATGGGGCCTGCACAAGTCACAATCGCCAATGAGATATTCTCTATAGACGATAGTGCCATAAGACGAGCCAGAGATATCAAGCAAGCCTTTGAGAGAGAATCATCCCGTGAGATACATGGATTTATGGATGTTGAATATGGCTTTATCGATGAACCGATCTATCGTGATGCACTTCTTCTTATAGACAGTTACGACACAAATTAAGGAAGATAATGAAAAATATCATACTATATATACTTCTTGGCATCATACCACTCACTCTGATGGCAAATGATGATCGTCCTCCTATCAAATATAACTTTACTAACAAAGTGCAAACACAATATTTTATCGACAAGATGGTAAACAAACATCACTTCAAGCGAAGCTATATCAATAGGATGATGAGAGATGCCAAACTAGATCGTGATACACTCAACCGCTATACAGGCAGATATAAAGCCGGCTCTACTGTAGGTACATGGAGACGATTTAAAGCCCATGTACTTGACCCAAAAACAATACGCAAAGCTAAAATATTCAAACAAAAAAATCGCAAAATACTCCAAAAAGCGGCTAGGGAATACAATATTCCTTCTGAGTATATCATCGGGTTTATCGCTGTGGAGAGCAAACTAGGAGAGTATACCGGTGACTACCGTCTCCTTGACTCTCTAAGTACCCTCGCTTTTCACAAAAACCGTATGCAGAAATTTTTTCGTTCAGAATTGGAACACTTCTTTTTGGTATGTCGAGAACAGGGGTATGATCCACGCAAAGTTGAAGGCTCTTTTGCCGGTGCTATGGGTTGCGCCCAGCAGATGCCATCCATCTATAGACGCTACGGTATGGACTACAACCGTGACGGCAAAAAAGATCCATGGTGTGTAGAGGATTGTATCGGAATCATAGCTAGATTTATGCATAAAAACGGCTGGAAAAATGGTGCACAAGTTGCTATCCAAGCTCGATACAAAGGTCAGCGTTTTAGAGGATTGAGGACAGGACGCAAACGCACCTACAAACTCTCCACACTCAAAAAATATGGCATAACTCCTCTGTCACGCTTCAGAGAATCCACAGCATCACTCCTCAAACTACGCGATAGTAACCATGATGAACTCTGGCTAGGAGCCAAAAACTTCAAAGTACTGATGCGATACAACCCAAGCTCCAACTACGGAATGGCTATTGTCAAAGTAGCAGAGGCGGTACGATAATTTAAACTGTAAGATTTATATGATATACTTAATTTAGATTTTAATTTTAGAGGGGTATGTCATGTTTTTACGGTTATTGATATCAATATTGCTATTTATGAGTTTTACCTATGCGGTAACAGTGACAGATGAAGTGGTAGAGAGTGATCAGAGTATCACGCTGCAGTCAGAAGAGAAGATCTTTGATGATACGACACTCTATACTCATAAAAAACTACTCTCCTGCACACCTCCTATAGATGCCGTCTACAAGTATCACTCCAGCAAAAAACTTGAAATTCTTCCGCGTCAACCACTGAAGAGTTCACATCGTTATGTTTGTGAACTAGCCAGAGAGTGGCTCCATGATGACATAAATGAGGAGTTGACTTTTGCATTTGAGACAGAGGAGTTTGGACTCTTGGATTGGCACTACAGGGATAGAGAGAAACTCCTAGAGATTGTACTAAATGATCAGGTTGATCTCAAAAATGCTAAAGAGTCTATCAAGCTATACAAGATGAACAACTTGGCACATACGGAGCTGCACTACAAACTCAGCAGCCAAGATGGCAGAAGACTCCTCCTCAAGATCACAGAGGCTACAGGAGACAATCTAAAACTACAGCTACTCCCCTCGCTGACAACTACCTCTGGAGATAGACTAGGGAGTGAAGTGATCAAAACTATAGAGAAGCTGCGACCACCACAGGTCAAACTCAATGATAAAGTCTCTGAGATGATTATGGAAGATGAACCTATCATGGTATCCAACGATGATGGAAGTTTTTCGATACGGCTCTTCTTTGAAGACAATTTTGACGAAAACCCCATCATAGATTTTATTGAATTGGAGGGGATAGAGGATTTCCAAGTCAAACAAGATATCTATCTGGACTATGAAGATAGAGAGGAGCTTGGTTTGGAAGATAGCTTCTATGCTATAGATATCACCTCTCCTGAGTTTCAAGCCAATAGTAGCTACAAATTAACACTCAAAAAGGGCTTGAGACACTATTATGCTCAACTCAAAGATGATATATCTTTTACCTTTGACACAGGTGACAGAAAGAGTGGCATCCTGATAGAAGCGGACAAACCATACATGTCCCATTTAGGAGAGATAGGATTTTCCAGTATCAATATCTCTAAAGCCACAGTTATAGTTGACAAGATCACCCATGACAACTACCGGTACTTTATAAACTATCACCAAGGGATACTCAAAGGTGTTCAGAAGTTTACAGAGGAGATATTTGCCAAAGATATCACCCTAGACAATCCTCACAACCAAATCCAAAAACAGAAAATACTACTAAAAGATTTGACCCAAAAGGCGACAAATGGGGTCTATCGTGTCACTATCCAATATGAAGATAGAGATAGTGATGGAGAGATAGTCGATCGGAGTGCTTCAAAAGTCATCTTTGTCAGTGATATAGGGATCTCTGCCAATCTTTCAAATGAACAAGCCTTCGTCTCTCTATTGCGTTTGAGTGACGGTACACCCATAGAGGGAGCTACAGTAGAGCTCTACTCGGCCAACAATATCCTAATAGCCACTGCCAACTCTGATAGAGATGGCATCGCTATCATCGATAAAAAATTGCTATTGAGTAAAAAACCCAAAGCTATCATCATCTCAACCCCCAAAGACAGAAGCTTTTTACTATTAAACAAATCTCTCAACAGTGTAAACTACAAAACCTTGAAGAGAGAGGTGGAGAGATACAGAGCATTTATATATTTCCAGAGTGATATCATACGACCATCAGGAGTGATCCATGCTATGATCACCGTCAAAGATAGAGACTTTATCTCAGCGAGCGATATTCCTCTCAAGGTGACACTAGCACCTCTTCAGGATGGCAACATACTTGAGGAGGTTCATACAACTGACACTCTAGGTATCATTGACTTCTCTCACAAGATGTCAAATGAAGATACTACAGGAGCATATCAGCTCAAAGTTTGGCTTGGCAAAAAGATGATAGGCAAAAAGATCATAGATGTAGAAGCCTTCATGCCGCCTCAGATAGAGAATAGCATCAAAACAGACAAACCATTCTATAGTGGCGATGACTATATCAAAGCTACTATCTCCTCCTCATATCTCTTCGGAGCCCCCTCCGCTGACCTATCAGGCAAAGTAAATTATAGTGCCATAGCTCATGACTTTAGCCATAAGGAGTTCAAGGATTACAGCTTTAGCAATGGATCACTCAATGAAGATAATGAACAACTCTATCTGGACATAACTCAAGATATCATACTCGATGAAGAGGGCAAAATAGAACTGCTTCTGCCATGCAGAGTTGATCAGGAGGTTCCCTCGATACTCAAAGCGACTATAGGGGCTACGATCATGGATGATACACAACCTGTAGCCACCTACAGAGAGATCTATATCTATCCATACAAACATATGGTAGGCATCAAGAGTGATCAGGGATCTATAGAGTCGGGTCAAATCTTCAAAGCCAAAGCGATACTTATCGATCCTCTGACGATGAAGCCTGCCGAGAGAGAGCTGAGCGTCTTGATCAAAAAAAGAAATTGGCACTACAGCTATAGTGACGGCAAATACAATTGGGAGAGTGAAACAGAGACTATCGACAGCTTTGACACCCCTGCCAACCAAGACTTCCAACGCACTCTGCAGTCCAATGGAGACTATATCATAGAGGTTCATGACAGACTAGGAGGACATAGTGCAAGTGTAGATCTGGAAGTGAGTGGCTGGGGCTATACAAATATCTCACCCAAAGCTGATCTAAAACGAGTAGAGATCAGCTTTGAAGATAAGCTCTACAGCAGAGGTGACCGACTCAAAGCATCTTTCAAATCTCCCATCTTGAAGGGGTATCTACTCATCACTGTAGAGGGTGACAAGGTATATTGGCACAAGAGTATCGCTATAGACAAAGGAGCCGCACAAGTGGATATCCCTCTCGATATGGAGATGGGGCATGGTCTCTACTTGCATGCTACAGCTGTCAGGAAGACAGATACCCACTCCTCCATCATCCCTTTTAGAGCGATGGGCTATGAATTTATCAAGCCCAACAGAGATAAACATCGTATCACTATCACACTAGATTGCAATGAGACAACACCATCCAGACATACTACACCATTGAGTATCACAACAGATAGAGAGTCTGCTCTGCTTGTCTCCGTTGTAGATGCCGGCATACTCAATATCACCGAACAGAAACCACCGAAAATATTTGACTTCTTCAACCAGCAAGCAGATCAAAAACTACTCTACTTTGATATATATGAGAAGGTGATGAACTACCTGACCGAGGGAAATATCATCGCTTTTGGTGCAGGTGACATAGCTGTAGAGAAGAGAAAAAAACACTTGGCTCCTGAAAATATAGATAGAGTCAAACCATTTATGCTCTGGTCAAATATCATCTATACCAAGGACAAAAAAGCATCCTACAACTTAGAGATACCAGAGTTCAATGGCAAGGCGACTATCGTAGTGGTCGCACTAGATGCCAACTCTATAGGAGTAGAGAGCAGGGATCTTATCATCAAAGATGATATTATGATCAAGCCATCCTACCCTAGATTTATCCTCAAGGGTGACAAGGTCAAAGTACCTATCCGTATCTTTAATACCACACAGAGCGAGAAGATAGTTCAACTCACAAAGAGTGTCAGCAGTAACTTGACGATGAAGTTTGATGATGATGCTTTTGCAGTAGCACCCAATAGCTCTACACTCATCACAGCTCAACTAGAAGCGACTCAAGAGGGAAAAGGCTCTATCAAACTTCAGATAGAGTTAGATGGTCAAACATTTAGCAACTCTGTCAAGCTTATGGTGATGAGTCCATATGTGCTTCAGAGCAAACTCTACCAAGGTGCCACAACCAAACCTGTCATCATAGATATCCCTGCAAAATATAGCCAAGCCAAAGCATTAGTTGGTCTCTCTGACAATCTCCTAGGACAACTCTATGGTGATTTGAAATATCTAGTTGGGTACCCTTATGGATGTGCAGAGCAGACGAGTTCAAAGATCGCTGCAATGTTCTATGCTAAACCATTTATGCGTGAAGACAAACTCCTCAGCAATAGCAAAAACTATATCCAACAAGGGGTCAAAAAACTCTCCAACCAACAAAATGGATATGGAGAGTTCGCTTATTGGGAGCCTGATGGATATATCAATGCTTATGCATCTCTCTACGCTTCGGAGACACTACTCGATCTCAATGCCTCTGGAGTCTATCTAGATGATGATGTCAAACAGCGTATCTTCAAGGCACTTGACAACATAGTTCAAGCCAAAAACAGACTCAGTGCCAAATATGATAAGCCTCTACGAATCTATGCTGCCTATATCCTCTCTATTCATGGCAAGTTACCTCAGAGCAGTGCAAATATGCTTTATGATAAAAAGATATACAACTCCTACTACCTCTCCTACTACTATATGAGTGCACTACTCAAAAATATAGGCAATGAGAAACTCTCCAAAGAGGTTTATGCCCATGTAGCAGCAATTCGTCTGAGTGATATAGAGAAGGTAGACTATAGTGATACCACTAGAGCTTTCGCATCACGCAGTAGAGATATGTTCCTAGTCTTCTATCTCAACTCCAAATACTTTACCAAAAACCAAGAGGATTACCAAGATGCCAAGAGGCAACTCTCCAAACTATACTCTACCCAAGAGAAGGCATTGGCATTTAGGGCGATAGCGACCTATTTAGGAGAAGCGATCCAAAAAGATATGGGTGTCAATATCATAATCAATGGAGAGAAGGAGAGCTACGACAAAACGACTGCCTTTACCAGAAAGATGCTGGGTGATCGTATCGTTATCGATCCATTTTCAGGTGTAGTCAACTATACAGTTGAACTATTCAAACCACTGCCTCATCCTATCAAAAACAGACTCTCCCAACAAAAAAAGTTGAGTATCAGCAGAGAGTTTATCGATATAGATGGAGATCAGGTAAATCTCAAAAACTTAGAGCAGGGGAGCAAGATCTATAGCAAAGTGACACTAGGTAACATGGCCTCCATAGACAATATAGTCCTCAACGAACGCATCCCTGCCTGTATGGATATCGTCAATACACGCATAAGCAAATCAAACAGTAGTCCTTTTAAGGATGTCAACTTGGATCTTGACTATAAAGATATACGAGATGATAGAGTCCTGCATTTTCTCTCTGTAGATAAAAAGACAAAGAGAGAGAAGATCCCAGGAAGCAACAAAACCAGAGTCGTCATACTCCAAAACAAAACTGTTATCTACACTCCACTTATAGCGACAACACTAGGAGAGTGCCATCTCCCTGCTGTGAGTGTAGAGGCTATGTATGACAGCCGTATCAACGACTATGCCAAACAGACAGAGACAGTCATAGTAAAAACCAAACAAGAGATATCACAGCAGCCACAAACAGGCTACCCTCCTAGAGATGAGGTCAAAGAGCTAGTTAGAGAGTTCTACATGCTCGAAGCCTCCAACGCTGACCCTCAAGATTTCCTCAAATACTTTCACTTCCCTGTCAAACACTACTTTAGCAGAGACAATGTAAGCAAGTCATATATCTTAAAGAACAAAGAGCAGTACAACGGAGAGTGGGCAAAAAAGAGTTACAGCATCCAAGATATCCAGATAGTCAGTGAAGACAGCACACTACACAACTATCAAGTCAAGATCATTTTCAAGTATACACTAGACAATGGTCACAAAAAACTACGAGGAACCAGCAAACATCTACTAACCATCACTGAGAAAGATAGCAAACTAGGGATCGATGGTATCGAAATAGCACGGTGATCCTCACCCATATATACGCATAGACAATGTATATATCAGGTATACTTTTATTTTGTGTTAAGATTTTTAACTCATTGACATTGAGATTAAAACACTATATAATATCCGTACGATAACCGTATAAGGATAGAATATGTTGATAGCAACCAAAGATGCACGCATAGAGTTCAAAACATCTAATGAGATCAAAATACTATTGCAGGATGCAGCCCACTCTTTAGGGATGGATTTGAGTAGTTTTCTCATATCTACTGCAACGACAAGAGCAAAAAATATTATGAGAGAAGAGCATTATTTGAAACTTTCTCAAGATGAATGGAAAAATTTTGAACAACAGCTCAAGATGCCAAAAAAACCAACAAAAGAGTTAAGAGAGTTAATGAACTCGAAGAGTTTTGATGAGTAGGTTTAGGCTCACTCAGTTTGATACAACTTTATCATATAGAGGTATCAAAACTTTTGACTGTAACAATGATATGATCAATACTTTTGTAAAAAAGTCTCTCAAAAAAAGAGTTGGCAAGCATTTAAGCCAAGCTTATGTACTGCTCGATACTCATAATGGTGATGAGTTTGTAGGATTCTACACTTTAGATACTTTTTCTATCACTCGTGACTCCTTTGAGGATATAGACAAGCCATCAGGACTCCCACCTGTTGTTCCTGTGGTGAAGTTGGGAATGCTAAGCGTAAGTAAGCATTTGCAGAGTCAAGGTATAGGCAAAAGACTTCTGCGTGATGCTATGCTCAAGACAGTGCAGATTTCTGATCTTGCAGGATGTCGAGGTATCTACTTGTTAGCCGAAAAAGATGCAATTTTATTTTATAGAAGCTTGGGCTTTGTTGCTTTGAAGAGCTCCGAACCAGTGCCTATGTTTTTGGATATTGAAGTCATTATCGATTTGATAGTTTGAAATTTTGCAAGAATCTTGGCACTATTCCTATCCCCGATCCAGAATCTTAGGGTCAGGTGGCGAATATACACTTTTACATTCATGGGCAAAGAGGTAACAAATAATTAAGTCACTAAACACACACCAAAAACACCCTCTCACCAAACTTAAACAAACATTCAGCTAAAATCAAATCAAATTACTTCAACCAGACAAAGGAGTCACTATGAGCATACGCATACTCTTTGGGTGGCTAGAGTCTATAGTAAATGGAAGAGATAAATATGATTAAAAGTTTATTTTCATCAGTCGAGTCGCCCGTGGGAACTTCCCCCTCAGGCTCTCACAGAACCGTGCGTGACAGTCTCCCGTCACACGGCTCTTCTTATTCAAGTTTAACTATTGTCAAGCTATTATCTTTGTAGATGAACTCCTCTCATTTCTGATTGGTCTATCTTTCAGATTGAATAAGTTAGCCCCTTTGCTCCACTCCCATTACAGGAGCTTCATCACTACTACGAACTAATCCGCCACTGTGCTCCTCATCGGCACCCCAAGAGCACTTTGTCGCTTTGCTCGGGCGCACCCCAAGGGCATTTGTCACTTCGTTCGGGCATACTCAGACTCTTGTGGG